>JAJFFA010000447.1 GCA_021776885.1 Planctomycetota bacterium | reverse complement strand
GGTTGTTCGGGTTGTGGTTGAAGATGTGCCTGCGCACGGTCATGTCGATCGAGTCGCCCCGCGCGGAGGCGTAGCCCAGCAGGCTCTTGTCGACCCGCGGGTCGTAGCCGGTCACCGCGCGGGCAGCGCGCGGGATGATCGAGCGCTCTGACCAGTGCTTGTTCACGTCCGCGCCGACGGACTTGCAGCCAGCAGAGAGAGAGGCGGCCAGGAGCAGACCCAGCAGTGCGTGTCGCTTCATCGAACGGGGGGCAGATCGCTTCATACGTGTGCGGGGGTGGGGGGGAACTCGGCCAAGAGGATCCTCGAAACGTGGAAAGATGTCCAGGGGGACCCGAGAATCGATCGTCATGAGCGTCTACCCCCCCGGCGGGCAGGGTAACCGGCCCGGCCCCCGCGACCGGTCCCGGCCGTCCGCCTCCCTGGGGGTCTTCGGCGGCTCCTTCGACCCGGTCCACGACGGTCACCTGTTCGTGGCTCGAGCCGCCCTGGAAGCCTTCTCCCTGGATCTCCTGGCCCTGGTCCCCGCAGCCCGCCCGCCCCACAAGCCCGGCCGCCGCCTGGCCTCCGCGCAGCACCGCATGGCCATGCTCGAGCGCGCCATCCGCGGCCACCCGCGCCTGGTCCTGAGCGACATCGAGCTGACCCGTGAGGGCCCCTCCTACACCATCGACACCGTGGCCGAGCTGCCGCAGCTCCTGGGGGCCGACCCGCGCCGGGTGCACCTGATCCTGGGCAGCGACAACCTCCCGGACTTGCCGCGCTGGAAGGACGGCCTGCGGCTCCTCGAGCAGGTCCAACCGATCGTGGTCCTGCGCGCCGCCGAGCACATCGACCTCGAGCGGCTGGCCCGTGAGGTCCCGCCGGCGATCCTGGCCAAGATCGAGCGCGGGCTGCTGCGCCTGGAGCCCCACCCGGCCTCGTCCACCGCCCTGCGCGCCCAGCTCGCCGCGGGCCGCGAGCCGCAGGGTCTCCCCGAGGCGGTGCAGGCCTACATCCGCGAGCACGGCCTCTACTCCTCTGCCGGCCGATGAGCGCAGCCAGCCCGTGGGTGGACGCGGCCCTCAGCGCGGGGCTCCTGACCCTCACGGCCACCCCGCTGCTGGCCGTGGTCGCCCGGCGCTTCGGCTGGGTCGAGCGCCGCGAGGGCGTCGAGGAGCGCAAGCCGCGGCGCGCGCCGATCCCCCCGGTGGGGGGCGCCGCGCTGCTCCTGGCCCTGCTCCTCGCTCCGCTCGTCGTCCACGACGGCGCCAGTCTCGCCGCCAGTACTGCCGGCTGGGTCCTCCCCTGGCCCGCCCTCGCCGCCGCCTTCGTGCTCGGCAGCCTGGACGACCTCCTCACGCGCGGGCTCTCCGTCGCCGCCAAGCTGTCCGGGCAGGCGGGCGTGGCCGCGCTGCTCGCGGCCCAGGCCGAGACCCCACGCGAGGCCGCTCTGCGCTTTGCCGTGGCCCTCGTCGCCCAGAATGCGGTCAACACCTTCGACAACGCCGACGGCGCCGCGGCCGGCCTGGGGCTGGCGGGGCTCCACGCCTCCCCGCTCGGTTGCGGCGCGCTGCTCGGCTTCCTGCCGTGGAACCTGGGCCTGCGCCGCGGGGGGGGCGAGCGCGTGCCCTGGGCCTACCTCGGCGACGCCGGCACCCACACCCTCGGCGTGCTGATCGCCGCCACCCCGAGCGCCTGGCCCGTGCTGCTGCTGCCGCTGCTCGACCTGGCGCGGCTCGCGCCCCTGCGCCTGCGCGCGGGCTCGCGGCCCTGGATCGGGGACCGCCGGCACCTGGCCCATCGGCTCGCCGCGGCCGGCCTGGGGCGCGGGAGCGTGGCGGCCCTGCTCGGCGCCGTCGCGGCCCTGCCCGTCCTCGGTCAGGCCCTGGCGGGGCCCCTGGGCCTGGCGGGGGGAGCCCTGGGCGGCGTGCTCTGTTTTCTGGCCCTGGTACACGCCAGCCCCGATCCGCTGCCAGCCGGTCCTTGCTCACCGGCCAGCCACGGTCGATAATCTTCGCGCCTATCTCACGTAGCGGGGGAGGAACGCGCCCCGGGCGCCACCCCTTCGCCACGACCGCCGGCCTTCCAGGGTGACCCTGGTGGGGCGCCGTGCGATACAGCACGCCCGTCGGCCCACCCAAGCCTTCCCTTGGCCTATCCCCTCACAGCCCTGATCTCGGACCTGCACGGGAACGAGCCGGCCCTGACCGTGTGTCTCGACGACGCCCGCGAGCGCGGCGCCGAGCGCTTCGTCTGTCTCGGCGACGTCGTGGGCTACGGTGCCAAGCCACGCTTCTGCCTGGACGCGGTCATGCAGCTCTGCGTCCCCGGGGCGACGGACCCGGCCCGGGACGGGCTGGCCCTGGCCGATGGGCTCTGCCTGCAGGGCAACCACGAGCACGCGCTCCTGTTCACCGCCGAGGACTTCAACCCGAAAGCGCGCGCGGCGATCGAGTGGACCCGCGACGAGATCTCGGCCGATCCGGACGAGACGAAGCGCTACGCCTACTGGGACTACCTGGAGGCCCTCGAGCCACGGCAGTCCGACGAACTGGCGACCTTCGCCCACGGCTCGCCGCGGGACCCGGTGCGCGAGTACCTCCTGCCGCGCGACGCCAACGACCACGAGAAGATGCAGGCGAACTTCGCCAGCATGGATCGCAACATCTGCTTCGTCGGGCACAGCCATGTGCCCGCCGTCTACTACGACGACGGGACGATCTTCCGTCCCAAGGGCACCGACGGCCCCTACGATGTCGGCGAGCTCGGGACGGACGCTCCGCGGCGCATGATCGTGAACGTCGGTTCGGTGGGGCAGCCCCGCGACCGTGACCCGCGTCTCTCGTACGTTCTCTTCGACGGCCGCACTCTGACCTTCGTGCGCCTCGAGTACGACATCGAGAGCGCGGCCGCGGCAATCCGAGCCATCCCCGAGCTGCCCGACTTCCTCGCAGACCGCCTGGCCCTCGGGCACTGATCCGGCGCTCCGCGACCGGCGACACACCACCTTTGGAAAAGCGCCTTCCCCTCGCCCTCTTTCTGTCCTGCCTGATCCTCTTCGGGTGGACCTGGCTGTTCCCGCCGGTCACCCCGGAGAAGGGCGTCGACGACGCTTCGGCCGGCGCCTCCGGCCTGGCCGCCGCGCCCGGCGCGCCGGGGATGCCTTCGGTCGGTGCGTTGCCCGACTCCGCGCCCGCCCTCGATCTGCCGGCCGAGGTGGTCGTCGCGCAGGAGGAGTGGGACGAGTGGCTGACCTTCGGGCGGCCCGGCGAGCCCGGCTACTACCGCGCCCGGGTCTCGAATCGCGGGGCGAGGTTGCTGGCGCTGCGCCTCGGGGATTTCTACCGCAGCACCGGCCTGAGCGCTGCCGAGCGCGTGGACCCCGATCACTGGACACACCTGCTCGAGCCGCTGGATCAGGGCAGCGGCGTCAGCGGCTCCCTGGTGCTGCGTCCCGCGCCCTCCGCCGCTAACCTCGTCCCGGGCGGCCCGGAGGCCATGCTCGAGGCGCTCTGGGAGCACGAGGTCCTGACCGAGGGGGGCGAGACGCGGGGCGTTCGCTTCCGCTACGCCCCCGGCTCGGGCGTCGTGTTCGAGAAGACCCTGCGCACGGTGCCGGGGACGTACGAGCTGGAGCTCGAGATCGCCCTCTCGAGCGAGCTCGCGGGGAACGCGCGGCCCGCGCTCTTCACCCTCGTGCCCGCCGCCGTGGTGCCGCCCGAGCTGGACGACAACTTCTACGTCGAGCCCAAGGCCGTCGCCGCCTGGATCAAGAAGAAGGGCGCCGAGCCGCGCCTCGAGTCGGAGGAGAAGAGCACGCGTTCGAGCGAGCGCAGCGGCTCCCTGGCGGGCGGCGGCCGCCTGGCCTTCGCCGGTGTGCACAACAAGTACTTCGCGGTCATGTTCCGCGGCGCGGACGAGGCCTCCGAAACGACCCTCGCCGGAGCGAACTGGTCGCGTCTGTACGACGCGAAGTTCGCGGCCCAGAACCCCGAGGAGGCCGCGTCGGCCTGGAACCAGATCTCCGCACAGGTGGACCTGGAGCTGGTCGTG
>JAJFFA010000446.1 GCA_021776885.1 Planctomycetota bacterium | reverse complement strand
CTTCGCCGCGGGCCCCCTCGTGGGTCCGGCCCCGCTGCCCGACGCACCCTCCCCCGCCGCCGAGATGGCGGCGGGGACGGCGGCGGCGGCCGGGAGCCCAGGTCTCGTCCTCGGAGCCATGCTGATGGGAAGTCGAACGATCGGCGCCGCCGTACTGGTGGCCACCCTCGTGTCCGTCGCCGTCTGGAAGGGGAGCGCGCAGCAGGCGCCCGCCGCCCTCGTCCCCGCTGCCCCGCAGACGGACCTGGCCCAGGCGCAGGACCCGAACCCGCTGCCCACGGCGGCGGCAATTCCCGCCGCGCTCGAGGCCGAGGTCGAGCGCAGCGCGCCCGACGTCGCCCGCAGCGACGAACCCGCGCCCACGGCGGACGACCCGCCCGCCGCAGCGGGTGACTGGGACATCACCGGGCGCGTGATCGACGCCGAGGGCAAGCCCGTCGCCGGCGCCATGCTGTGGGAGAACGAGCGTGTCGCCTACAGCGACGCCGAGGGGCGCTTCCGCCTGGGCATGCCGCGCCGCTCGATGGGGGTCTTCCTGGAGGCCCGCGCGGAGGGGCTCGCCCAGCGCAGGGTCATCGTCCAGCCGCCCCGTGACGGCGCCGACCACCCGCCCCTCGAGGTGGCCCTGCGCCCCGAGGCGCGCCTCAGCGGCCGCGTGGTCGACGAACACGGCGCTCCCGTCGCGGACGCCGAGGTGCGCAGCTTCTATGCCCACGACAACGCCGTGCACACGGACGAGAGCGGCCGCTTCGAACTCGGGCACCTCGACCCCGGCCGCGCGGAGTACCACCTGATCGCGACCAAACCCGGCCACGTCCTGGCCTGGCGCGACGTCGAGGGCGGGGGCGAGGGACCCATCGGCGACGACCTGATCCTGCCCCGCGGGGTGCGCGTCGAGGGCTACGTGTTCGACAGCGCGGGCCAGCCCGTGCCCCACGCCTCCCTCTACATCGGCTTCGATCCCAACTCGGTCGATCGCGTCGACGCGAGCGCCGACGCCAAGGGCTTCTTCAGCTTCGAGGCCGTCGGCCGCGGACAGCGCACCCTGGCCGTGAACGCCGAGGGGCACGCCCCGTGGCGCAACGTGATCCAGGTGCCCGAGGAGGGCCTCTTGATGGGCGGAGTCGAGGTCATGCTCGCGGCGCCCCACTTCGTCGGCGGCGTCGCCCTCGACACGAACGGCGAGCCCATGGCCCAGATCGGCGTGAGCGCCCGCTTCCGCGATGCCTACGTCGACTCTGCCTCGCTCACCGACGCCCAGGGCCGCTTCCGCCTGGACGACCTGCCGCGCGACGACGTGACCCTCGAGTTCTTCGGCCGCGAGATCCAGCGCCACGAGATGACCCCGGAAGCCCTCGACCACGAGGAGCTCGAGGTCACCCTGCTGCGCGCCGGCCGGGTCGGCGGCCGGGTGGTCGACGGGGCGAGCGGTGAGCCCATCGACTCGTTCCGCGTGCGCTTCGGCTGGCCGCAGGATCTGCAGCCGGGCGAGACCGCCGCCACGGGCTGGTCGGCCACCTGGTCGCGCGAGGGGCACATCTTCTCGGGCAGCGACGGCTACTGGGACAGCAGCGGAGCCCAGCTCGTCACGGGGGCCGTGCTCGACATCGAGGTGCTCGCCGACGGCTACGCCAGCTGGACCCGGCACCACGCGCGGGTCGAGGCGCAGCTCGACCCCGATGCCCACGTGATCGCCCTGCAGCGCGGCGCGGCGCTCTTCGGCCGCGTGGTCGAGGCGGGCAGCGGTCGCGGCATCGAGCGCGCCAAGCTGACCTGGGTCCCGGCGGGCGAGAGCTGGCTCTTGCAGGACGCCGAGACGACCTACGACGAGCACATCACCTGGTCCGGTGCCGACGGCGGCTTCCAGCTCGCCGCCCTCCCCGCGGGCGAGGGCTCCCTGGTCGTCGTACACCCCGACCACGCCCTGGCCATCGACGGCCCCCATGAGCTGGCCCCCGGGAACAGCCTGCCCGCGCGCGACATCCAGCTCCTGGGCGGCGCGACCTGGCGCGGCCGCCTGCTCGACGGCCACGGCCAGCCGGTGGTCGGCGGCCGGGTCGCCCTGGCGACGGTCGGCCTGGCGCAGCGCCTCGCGGCCGAGCTCGAGCGCAGCACGGACGAGAGTGGCCGCTTCGAGTTCCGGCACCTCAGCGCCGGCACCTGGCGCGCGCGCCGCCTCGAGCAGCGCGACGGGGCCCACGTCACGCACTTCGGGGTCGAGCTGAGCCTCGAGGCCGACGCCGTGCTCGAGCAGGACCTGGCCCCCCCCGGCCCGGGGCGCATCGAGGGCACGCTGCTGGGCGACGCGACGCTCCCCGAGTGGGTTCCGGTCTACGCCTGGCGCGTGGACGCCGACCGCTCCGAGCACTCGCGCCTGGGCACCCTGGCGCGCTCCGGAGAGTTCGCCATCGAGGGCGCTGGCCCGGGACGCTGGCGCGTCGAGGCGCGGCGCAACATCCTCGGCATCGGCGCCCACTCGGGCAGCGCCGAGGTGCTCGTCCCGGCCAGCGGCCAGGCCACCCTGACGCTGCAGGTCGAGTCCGAGTAGCCGCTCGCGCCCCGCGACGGAGGGGCAGCGCGGGGCGCAGCGGACGTGGCTACTGCCCCTGGAAGCGCTCGAGGATCGTCGGCCAGACCTCCTGCAGGCGCTTGAAGGTCGCGGCCAGCTGCGCGTCCCTTCCGCCGAGCTCGAAGTAGCGCTCGTAGTGCTGCATGGCGAGCTCGTTGCGCGCCTGGATGCGGTAGGTGTCGCTCTGGGTGTGGGCCAGGATGGCCAGGTTCTTGTGCGCATCGAGGACGCGCTCGTCGCGCTCGAGGGCGCGCGGGTAGGCGGCGATCGCCGCCTCCACCTGGCCCGCTCGCTCGCGGGCCAGGGCCTCGAGGAAGGGACCCATGGGATGCTCGGGGTACGCCTTCGAGAAGGCCTTGGCCTCGCGCGCCGCCGCCGTGTGCTCCTCGCCGACCAGCAGGGCCTGGCACAGGGCGCGCACGTTGGCCGGATCCCTTGGCGCCTCGGCGTAGACGTCGCGCAGGATGCCGATCGCGTCCTCGACCTCGCAGCTCCGGGTGTTG
>JAJFFA010000445.1 GCA_021776885.1 Planctomycetota bacterium | reverse complement strand
TCATGCCCCCGGAATGCCATCCACTCTCCTGGATTTGCACCCAGAAACTTGATCGCGAGCCGATGAAACGCGAGAAAGATCCTCGCAAACACATTGCCGTTGGCCTGCGAACGCTGCGGCGCTGCCTGTTCGAGCAATCATTCAATATGTCGTCGGACCATAACGAATTCAGCTCGTGGTATTCGGAGTCCCGCGGCGTTGATGAACGCATTTCGACAGTCTCACGCTGGCATGAAGAAACAACGAAAGATCGTTTCATGGGATTGGATATCCCATGGCTTAAAACGAACGAGAATCTGAAAACCGTGGTGGATCGCATCTACCGAAACCAGAGTATTTCCGCCCACGGCGTCGACAATTCGCAACAACTGGCCCGGCTGATGATTAACAACGGTTGAGGATCCACGGCGAAAGATTTTTGGCAGCTATCGAAAGCTGATGTCCCCGCGAACCGCCATGAGGATACGACCTATGCAACGCGACGACTTACCCCTGATTACGCCGATCTATATTAAAAAAAGTATGGCGATGCGGCCGCCGACCGACCCCGTGTACTACTTGCTCACGTCTAACTGTCTCTATCTCTGTCGAAATCATCCTCACTACCAGAGTTGTGTCCCGGCGCCCCGGTGGCCAACGGAACTCGCCCCTCATGCGGCGTCGCTCGCGGCGAGGTTTCCGCCGATACCGCAGGACCAGTTCGAGCGGATCTGCGGTTTCTTCGGACACATGTCCGAAGAACACCGTGCCGAAGCGATCGTGCTTTTGGCCTGGGATTCGATCGACCAGATGGTCCGCACGATCGTGCCGCAGCAAGTATCCGCCGTCAGCGGAGGAAACTGGGGGCGCGGCTACCCAATCGGAGTGAAATACAGATTCCCCCAAAACCTGCCAAAGCACTGGACGGTGTTTTCCGATATCCACAGCCATTGCACGATGGCAGCCTACGCCTCGCAGACGGACCAGCACGACGAGGAGCACTCTCCGGGCCTGCACGTGGTGGTCGGGCACATCCAGCGCGAGCCGCCCCAGGTCCACGTCGAGGCCGTCGTCGACGGTGCCCGCTTCCGGCTGCCCGCCAGCACGGTCCTGGCCGACTACGGCGGCCGGCGCACGGACTTCCCCGCCGAGTGGCTCGAGCGGGTCAGCGTCGAGACCCTGGACGGCACCCCGGTCTGGCCCGCCCCCGCGGGCCAGGACACCTGGAAGGCCCGCGAGTGAGCGCGCCCCAGGACGTTCCCCGCGCCGCGGGGCGGCGCCCCCTCGTGCCCAGCCTCGGCGGCAGCCGCACGCTGCGCGTGATCGGGCTGGGCGGCGTGGGGGGCGTCGTCGCGCGCTATGCCGCCCCGTTCCTCGAGCACCTGAGCGAGCCCTCGCGCCTGGTGCTGATCGACGGCGACGACTTCGAGCCCAGGAACGCCGAGCGCATGATCTTCCGCGCGGCGGGCAACAAGGCCGAGGTGGTCGCCCAGGACCTCTCGGAGACCCTGTCCGGCGACTCCCTCGACCTGGCGGCGGTGCCCGCGTACGTCGGTCCGCACAACCTCCCGCGCCTGGTGCGCGAGGGCGACATCGTGCTGCTGGCCGTCGACAACCACGCCACCCGGCGCCTGGTCGACCAGCACTGCGCAGGCCTCTCGAACGTGGTCCTGATCTCGGGCGGCAACGACGGCATCGAGCACGGCCGCCGCGGCACCTACGGCAACGTCCAGGTGGCCTGGCGCCGGGACGGCGCGTGGCGCACTCCGTCCCTGTCGCGCTTCCATCCGGAGATCGCCCACCCAGCCGACCGCGTGCCCAGCGAGGCCTCCTGCCAGGAGCTCGTGGCCAGCGTGCCTCAGATCCTGTTCACCAACCTCGCGGTGGCCTCGGCCATGCTCTCGACCCTGTGGCTGGTCCTGTGCGACGCCCTGCACTACCCGGAAGCGGCCCTGGACGTCCACGACGCCCTGATGCGCCCGGTGCCCCTGGCCCCGGTGCTTCCGGGGCAGGCCGACTGAGGGGGGTCCCCCCCACCTTCGGCCGGGTGAAGTATTGACGAATACGAATCGGGTTCGTATTTTAGCCCCATGGCCTCCCCGCCCCAGGTCCCCGCGCGTCAGGCCCGCAGCCGACAGACCGCGGAGCGCATCGTCGCCGCGGGGCTGGCCCTGTTCGGCGAGAAGGGCTTCGACGCCACCAGCGTCGCCGAGATCTGCACCCGCGCGGGGGTCAGCGTCGGGGGCTTCTACGCGCGCTTCGAGGGCAAGGCCGCCCTGCTCGAGTTTCTCTACGCCACGGTCCTCGACCAGCTCGTGGTCGGTCTCCGCGAGAGGTTCGATCCGCAGCGCGTCGCCGGGCTCGGCGCGCGGGAGCTGGTGCGCCTCTACATCGACTTCGCGGTACGCTCCTTCCGCGCTCACCGCGACGTCATGCGTCAGGTCGCCCTGCGCGGCCGGACCAGCGACGACCCCGCTTTCCGGCAGCGCATCCGGGACCTGAACCGCGCCGTCCACGGCGTCTTCCGCGAGCGCCTGGAAGAGCACCACAGCCGCTTCGCCCACGGCGATCCTTCCCTGGCCGTCGACCTCGCCCTGACCGCCGTCTCGGGCGCAATGCGCGAGTACGTGCTCTTCGGCGATGAGCGCCCCCAGTTCGACCCGGTGCACGACGAGCGCCTGATCGAAGAGCTGACCCTGATGTTCGCCGCCTACACCGGAATGCCCGCATGAAGACCCTGGCCCTGCTCGTGATCCCCGCCGTCCCCGCGTTCGCCTCGATGGGCCAGGAGCTCGACGTGGACGTCAGCGCCCTGGAGCAGCGCGTCGACACCCTGCTCGAAGCCTGGGACGGCGCGCGCCCCGGGGGCGCCGTCGCGGTGTTGCTCCACGGCGAGACGCTCCTCTTGCGCACCTTCGGCCAGGCACGGCCCGCGGGCGACGCCGTCGAGTCCGACACGCCCTTCTACATCGCCTCCCTGGCCAAGCCCTTCGTCGCCGCCGGGGTCGTGCGCGCGGCGAACGCCGGCCTGCTCGACCTCGAGCGCTCGGTGCGCGCCCTCTTCCCCGAGCTGCCCGCGCGCTTCGAGGCGGTCACCCTGCGCCACTGTCTGCACCACACCAGCGGGCTGCCCGACGTGTACGACGCGGCCATCGCCCTCGACCTGGGCCGCGACGCCGTGTCGAGCAACGCGGCGGCCCTCGAGCTCCTCGCGCGCCTGCCCGGGCCGGGGTTCACGCCGGGCACGCGCTTCGCCTACTCGAACTCGGGCTACGTGCTGCTCTACGAGGCGCTCGAGCGCGCCACCGAGCGCAGCCTCGCGGACGACATGGAGCGCGAGCTCTTCGGACCCGCGGGCATGGACGACGCCCTCTGGCTCGACGGCGCCCTGCCCCGGGCCGCGGCCGTGCCCGGACGTCCGGCCGCGGGTGGGTCCTGGGAGCCGACGGACTTCGCCACCGGCATGCGCGGGCCCGGTGGGCTGTGCCTCTCCCTCGACGACCTGATCGCCTTCGAGCGCGCCTGGTACGACGGCGAATGGGGTGGAAGGGCCGACCTGCGCGCGGCCGTGCTCGAGGCCCCCGCCGCGTCCGAGCACCCCCTGGTCGGACGCTACGCCGCCGGCTGGATGCTGGGCGAGACCCTGGGGCACGCCTCGGAGCGCCACTTCGGGGGCGCCTTCGGCGCCGGCGCGGACCTGCTGCGCTTCCCCGCCCTCGGGCTCAGCGTCCTGGTCCTCTGCAACGCGGCGGACCTCTCCCCCACCGACCTCGGCGAGGAGCTCGCCCGCGCCGCCCTCGGCCCGCTGGCGCGCAGAGACTCCGGCGCCGTGCCGGCCGCCGCGCCGACCCTCGACACCTCCACCTGGGCCGGGCTCTGGATCGAAGCCGACAACCACGTGCCCTGGATCCTGATCTCCCGCGGCGACGGCATGCGTGTGGTCTCCCTGGCGGACCTCTCCCTCGACCTCGTGCCCGACTCGGCCGGCCTGGCGGCTCCCGCGCCCGGTCGACTGCGGCTGCGTCCGGGCAAGGACGGCGGCCTCCTGGTCGAGTTCTCTGCGCAGCTGACCCTCGGCCTGTCGCGACCCACGCCCGGGGACGCCCCGCCCACCGCCGAGTGCGCCGGCCGCTACAGCGGCCCGGCCGGAAGCGTGACCTTCGCCCTCGAGGGCACCGCGCTGCGGCTGGTGCAGGAGCGACCGATCCTCTCCCTGCCCGTCTTCCGGAGCTCCGACGCGAGCACTGGCGTCTACCTGTGCGACGCGGGTGCCGCCGCTCACTTCGCCCGGGACACGGACGGCCGCGTCACCCTGGAGCTGTCCGTCAACCGCGCCTGGGGGCTGCGCTTCACGCGCGAGGACGAGGACTGAGGGGCGGGCGCGCCGCTGCTGATCGGCCGCGCATCGGAGTCCGTTTCTTGCCCGTTCGGGGCCCGAGCTCGCCCGAGCTCGCCCCGGAGAGGCACCCCGATGCGGCGCCTGGACGCTCTCCGGCGGAACCTACTCGCTCCACGATCCAACCCTGACGAGCGCAGCGTCCACACGATGTCTTCCGACTCAGAGCGCGATGGGGCACGGCCGACAACCCCCAGCCCGCGGAGTCGCCGCCCGGGCTCGAGTCATGAGCCTAGCGATCCCCCTGAGCGTGTGCCTCGTCAGCCTCATTCGGTGACCTGTGCGAGTCGTCCACCTGGATCGCCTCGGTCACGGACGGCACGGACGGGCGCAGCTTCGAGGACGATCCGGCTCGATTGCTCCTTCGTGCGAGACATGGTCGGCGACGAGGCTCAGACGGCCACGCTTCGCGCTGTCGTCGAGATGGCCCATTGCCGTGGACTCGAGGTCATCGCCGAGGGCGTCGAGACGCCCGAGCAGGCCGAGTGCCTGCGCGCCCTCGACTGCGACTTCGGCCAGGGTTTCCTGTATTCGAGGCCGGTTGACGCGGAGGCGGCGGGCAGTCTGTTGCGGAACGCGACGCGGCGCTTCGGCGCTCGAGGCGCCGCGGCCCGAGCGGCAGCGGGGCCGGATGTCCCAACTACCCCTCCTTTCGGGCGCAGCTCCTGCAGGTGCCCATCAGGCGGTGCTCGTGACGCTCGATCACGAAGCCGCGCCGCTTCGCGGCCTCGCTCTGCAGGGCCTCGATGCGCTCGTCGTGCCACTCCTCGATGCGGCCGCAGGCGGTGCAGACCATGTGGTCGTGGTGCGCGTGGCCCAGGGTGTGCTCGTAGACCAGCTCGCCGCGGCCCGCGTCGAGGGACTCGATGAACTCGCCCTTGGCCAGCAGGTCGAGGGTGCGGTAGACCGTCGCGCGCGAGACCTTCGGGCCGTCCTCCTCGCGCATCCAGGCGTAGAGCGTCTCCGCACTGAAGTGGTCGTGGGTGGCGAAGACACGCTCGAAGATGCGCCTGCGCTGGGGCGTCAGTCGCAGGGAGCGCTCGCGCAGGTACTGCTCGAAGCGCCGCTCGATGGTGGCTTGCTTCAACTCGATCCGTGGGGGCGGTAGAGGCGGGCCAGGCGCGTCGGGGCGACGCCGCAGTCGTACATCAGACGCAGGCTCCAGTTACGAAGGGTGCACTTCAGGCGCCCCTCGCGCTGCCAGCGGCGCGGGGAGATGATCAGGCGCGCAGCGCCGACCAGCCGCAGGGGGGCGTGGGCGGCCAGGCGCCGCGACAGGTCGACGTCCTCGAACAAGGGCAGGGCGCGGAAGCCCCCCACCGCTTCGTAGGCCGAACGCCGGGCACACAGGCCCGAATCGCCGTACACCATGCCGCGCCGGCAGCGGGCATCCGCGGCGCGCTCCACCAGGCGATAGAAGCGGCCCGGGGCATCGACGCGCTGGGCCATGGCCGCGGCGCCCAGGCTCTCGTCGGCGGCGAAGGCCGCGCGCAGGGCTCCGAGGGCGCCCGGGGCCGGCATGCAGTCCGCATGCAGGAAGAGCAGGAGGTCGGTCTCGAGCAGCGCGCCCGCGGCCCGCAGCTGCACGCCCCGTCCCCGGGCGACGTCGACCACGGCGGCACCCGCGCCGCGCGCCAGGTCGCGGGTCCCGTCGTCGCTGCCGCCGTCCGCGACGACCACCGAGTCCGCGCGGTCCGCCTGATCCGCTTCGAACAAGCGTGCCAGGAGCCGGGGCAGACCCTCGGCCTCGTTCAAGGTCGGGATCGCGACGCCGAGGCGCATCGGAGCATGGTACGCAGCGCCCGGGGCGAGGTGAAGGCCCGCCTGGTCCCCCGGCCCCCCATGGACCCCGCAAGCGGGGGCGATCCTCAGCCGGCGGGTGTCGCCAGGGCGTCGTCCTGCGCGCCGTTGCCCGTGTCGGGCCGCGACTCCTCACGCTTGCCGATGTCCCGGCGGCAGAACTTGCCGTCCCAGCTGATGCGGTCGTAGGCCGTGTACGCCAGGTCCCTGGCCCCATCGAGATCGTCCGCCAGGGCCGTGACGCACAGCACGCGACCGCCGTCCGTGAGCAGGTCCGGGCCCGCCTCGCGCGTCCCGGCCTGGAACACGACCACCTCGTCGTCCGAGCGCTCGGCCGCGGACACGCCCTCGATCACGTCGCCCTTGCGCGGCGACTCGGGGTAGCCGTCCGACGCAGCGACGACGCCGACGCAGGCGCGTGAGTCCCACACCGGGGGCTCGATGTCCTCGAGCTTGCCGTTGGCCGTGGCCACGAGCACCGGGACGATGTCACTCTTCCAGCGGCGCATGAGCGCCTGGCACTCGGGGTCGCCGAAGCGCACGTTGTACTCGAGCACCCGCGGCCCGGAGTCGGTCAGCATCAGGCCGCAGAACAGGATGCCGCGGAACTCGATGCCCTCGTGGCGCAGGGCGTGGATCGAGGGCACGAGCACGCGCTGTTCGATCTGCTTGTGCAGGCGCCGGGTCAGGTGCGGGACGGGCGAGTAGACCCCCATGCCGCCCGTGTTGGGACCCACGTCGCCCTCGCCGACCTGCTTGTGGTCCTGGACGGGTTCCAGGATCAGGATCGTCTTGCCGTCGCTGATGGCGAACACGCTGGCCTCGACGCCCTCCTGGAACTCCTCGATCAGGATGCGCTCGCCGGCTCGACCGTGGCGGCGCTCCTCCATGATCGCGTCCACCGCCGCGCGCCCCTCCTTGGCGTCGGCACAGATGTAGACACCTTTGCCGTCCGCCAGGCCGTCGGCCTTGACCACCTGGGGCCAGGCCGTTGCGCCCTCGAGAAAGCTCTTGGCCAGCCCGGAGCGATCGAAGCTGCGCGAGGGCGCGGTGGGGATGCGGTGGCGCTCGAGCAGGTCCTTGGCGAAGCCCTTGCTGCCCTCGAGCCGCGCACCCGCCGCGCCGGGGCCGAAGACGGGCACGCCGGCGGCGCGCAGCTTGTCCCCGAGTCCTTCGCAGAGCGGGCGCTCGGGCCCGATCACCGCCAGCTCGACCCTCTCGTCGAGCGCCAGGCGCACGAGGGCGGCGTGGTCGTCCGGGGACACGTCCACGTTGCGGCCCAGCTCCACGGTGCCCGGGTTGCCGGGCGCGCAGATCACCTCGTCGACGAGAGGAGAGCGGGCGATCTTCCAGACGAGCGCGTGCTCGCGTCCGCCACGACCGACGACCAGGACCTTCATGTTGCTCGGGGGCCCGCGGCGGGCGGCCGGGGCGAGGGGAGTTGCGGTGCGGGGAGAAGGACCTCTCCCACGGGGCCGCACGTTAGCCGCGGACCACGGCGATCCCAAGCAAAACCAGGCCCTGGGGCGCGGGGCTCGCCGCGCACCCCGGCAGCGGCTAACCTGAATGGCTCGCGGGGAGTACCTCAGTTGGTAGAGGCGTAGCTTTGGGTGCTACGAGTCGGGGGTTCGAGTCCCCTCTCCCCGACCCTCGGTCACTCGCCGAGGTCGGGTGCGATGCGCGTGAGCTGGCCGCGGATGATCGTCGCCCGCCCGCTCGCCGGCGGGTACACCTCGGCCCGCGAAACCCGCGGCTGTCCGTGCAGGCTGCGCAGGCGCCAGTGCACATCGCCCACCGGCAGGGGAACCTGGCGCGCCCCCGGGTCGCTGGGCTCGATGATGCTGTCGAGCAGCTTGCTGTAGGACGCGCCCGCGTCCCAGGACACGTCGAGCACGACGCGCACGGCGGCGGAGCGCGGGGGCAGGGCCAGCTCGAGCCGGCCCGCGGGTTCGGCGACCAGCTCGACGCGCCGCGTCTCACCGGGCGCGAGCTCGATCCCCCTCGCCCAGCAGAAGGCGTCCATGCCCGGGGCCCAGACCTGCCAGCGGCCAGGCACCAGGCCATCGAGCAGGGTGCTGCCCGCGGCCAGCTCGACGCTGGCGGCACGCCGCAGCTTGCCGTCCCCGACGTCGAACCAGCCGGGGGGCGAGAGCTCCAGCTCGAGGGCCACCTGCACGCCGACCCAGGGCGCGGTCTGCGTCGGCAGGACGACCTCCAGCCGCGCCGGGTCGCCGACGGCGAGGGACAGGGCGCACTGCTCCAGGGGCGCGAGGTCGAAGACCGTGCTGGCCATGCGCCCGCCGCCCGCGTCGACGAAGAGCGCCCAGCGGCCGGCGGGCAGGGCGCGGACGTGGACACCGTCCGCGTCGAGGGCCAGGGCGTCACGCGGCCAGGCGTCGCCGACAGCGCTGACGCTCACGGGCAGGAGGTCGGCGCGCTCGGGGATCAGAGCAGCGCCGCCCGCAGCCGCGACCAGGCGCACATCGAGGCGCGCCCCGCTGCTCGGACGCGGGCGCAGGATCAGGGTCGCCGCCCCGTCGCTGAGGCTGGCCAGGGGCAGGCGCTCCGAGACGAGGACGTGGGCTGCGAGAGCCGCGCCGGGCTCGGCCCAGAGTTCGCCGTGGAGAGCGCCCAGTCCGTCGAAGGCGAAGCGCCCGTCCGCCGCACTGCGCGTCTCGCGCACGCCGTCGGCGTCGGCGCACAGGACCCGCGCGCCGGCGACGGGGATGCCGCTCCCGTCGAGCACCGTCCCGCCCAGGGAGCGCGCGGGGCGCAGCACGAAGGCCAGGTCGGCGTCCCCGGCGGGCAGCTCGGAGGGCTCGTAGTAGGAGAGCGTCGCGGAAGCGTAGCCCGGGGCGACGGCGCGCAGCTGCAGGGGGAAGGCGTCGAGGGCCTGCGGCGCGAGGTCGAAGTGGCCGTGGTCGTCGCAGCGT
>JAJFFA010000444.1 GCA_021776885.1 Planctomycetota bacterium | reverse complement strand
GCCAGGCCGGCATCGCTCAGGTCGAAACCGATCTTGGCCCGACAGAGATCCTGGTCAACAACGCCGGGATCACCCGCGATCAGCTGCTGCTGCGCATGACCGAGGAGGACTTCGACCGCGTGATCGACGTCAACCTCAAGGGCGCGTGGAACTTCACCAAGGCGGCCACGCGCACCTTGATGAAGTGCAGCGGCAAGATCATCAACATCTCGTCGGTGGTGGGCCTGATCGGCAATGCCGGACAGGCCAACTACGCGGCGAGCAAGGCCGGACTGATCGGGTTGACCCGCTCGGTGGCCAAAGAACTCGCAGGCCGCAAGGTCTGCGTCAACGCCGTGGCACCCGGTTTCATCGAGACCGACATGACCGCGGAGCTTGACGAGGGCGCGAAGCGTAAGCTGCGTCATTCCATTCCCCTGGGCCGCATCGGGAGTAGCGACGACGTCGCCGCTGCCGTCGAGTTTCTGGCCGGGCCCTCGGGAGACTATGTAACCGGCCAGACGCTGGTCGTGGACGGAGGCATGAGCCTTTGAAGTTGTGCGAGACCCGCGCGACCCGAGGCTCAGGCACCGCAACCGACCAGATCCTTACCCAGGTACCCCGAAGTTCGTCATGGAGAAGTCAGAGGTGACCAACCCCTCGATCGAAGACCGCGTCGTGAAGATCGTGTGCGACCAGATGGGCATCACGCCCGACAAGGCCACACGCGAGACTTCTTTCATCAACGACCTCGGTGCCGACTCGCTCGACACCGTCGAGTTGGTCATGGAGTTCGAGGACGAGTTCGAGATCTCGATTCCCGACGAAGACGCCGAGAAGATCCAGACGATCGGTGCCGCCGTCGACTACATCGAGAACAAGCTCTAGTGCACTAGGTCTCCGCGGCTAGCGTCGCGGTGCGCCCGGTGTCGGCCCCGTCATGGGACGGGTCTGGCGCCGTGCCCGCCGCGTCCTGGCTGTCGGGGCCGTAGACCAGCCCTGCTTCAGGGCCTATCGAGGAGGCGGATCCACCGCGTCATGCGACGAGTCGTCATTACTGGCCTGGGCACGGTCAACGCCCTCGGTCTGGACGTCGAGACCTCTTTCCGGCGCATGCTGGCAGGAGAGAACGGCGTATCGCTGATCACTGGCTTCGATACGTCGGACCAGGCCGTCAAGATCGCAGCCAGCGTCGATTGGGACCCCGCCGAGCACGGGTTCCTGCCCATGGACTCGCGCAAGCTGGACCCGTTCACGATGTGGGCCCTGAAGTCCTCCGACGAGGCCCTGGCCGATGCCGGGCTCGAGGGGATCAAGGACGAGACCCCCGAGCAGCGGGCGCGCTACGGCGCGATCATCGCCACCGGGATCGGCGGCATCACGGGCATCCTCGAGCAGCACCACGTGATGCTCGAGCGCGGTCCGCGGCGGGTCAGCCCGCACTTCATTCCGCGCATCATGCCCAACGCCGTCAGCGGCCAGGTGGCGATCCGCCACGGCCTGATGGGCACGACCTTCACCACCTCGAGCGCCTGCGCTTCGGCCGGACACGCGATCGGCATGGCCTGGCGCGCGATCCAGTGGGGCGACGCCGACGTGATCATCACCGGCGGCTCGGAGTCGGCCACGACCCCCCTGTCCATCGCGGGCTTCGCCTCGGCCAAGGCCCTGTCTACCCGCAATGACGACCCCGCCGCGGCCTCGCGTCCCTTCGACGCGGAGCGCGACGGGTTCGTGATGGGCGAGGGCACGGGCGTCCTGGTCTTCGAGGAGTACGAGCGCGCCAAGGCGCGTGGAGCTCGCATCTACGCCGAGATGAAGGGCTACGGGTCGACCGACGACGCGTTCCACATCACGGCTCCGGCCGAGGACGGCGCCGGTCCGGCGCGCGCCTTCGAGGAGGCCCTGCGCCACGCCGGCGTGGCCACGGACGAGATCGACAACATCAACGCCCACGGCACCAGCACGGCGTACAACGACGCCACCGAGACCACCGCGATCAAGCGCGTGTTCGGCGACCACGCGCGCAAGCTGGCGATCTCATCGACCAAGTCGATGATCGGTCACCTCCTGGGCGCCGCGACCGGCGTCGAGCTGGTGGCCACCGCCCTGGCGGTGCACCACGGCAAGGTCCACCCCACCCGCAACTACGAGCACCCCGATCCGGCCTGTGATCTGGACTACGTGCCGAACGAGGCGCGCGAGATGCGCGTGCGTAACGCGCTCTGCAACTCCCTCGGTTTCGGCGGCCACAACGTCTCGATCTGCATCGGCGAGCTCGGGGGCTGAGCCCCCCCGGGTGGCCCTGGACCCGGCCGGCGCAGGGGCCCCGACTTGGGGTAGACTGGCCAGGCCCCACACGACGCGCGCGGTACCCGCGCGCGACGCTCTCTCCCCCGCAATTCGACGCAGCCCAGCAGGCGCAGGAGCCCATCCGTTGCAGCAGAAGTTCAAGCAACTCCTCCACGAGTACAAGCTCGAGGTTTTTCACAACGAGCACGACAAGCAGAGCATCGAGGAGATCACGGGCGAGTGCCTGCACCTGACCGAGGCGATCCTCGAGGACAAGTTCCATTACCACTTCCACAAGCTTCCGGACGCCAACCGCGCGGAGATCATCAACATGATCAACAACTACACGCGCGAGGCCGTGCTGCCCCCGGTGGTCGAGAAGCTGGTGCGGCGCCAGGTCGTGCTGGAGAAGCGCGTGACCGCCCTGGTGCGTCTGACCGAGCGCATCCTCGAGCAGCTCTCGAGCGAGCCGGTCCAGTCCTAGCAGGCCGTGGTGAAAATCATTCGGCGCCAGGAAGACGTCCTCTGCCCCAGCTCGGCGCCTGAAAGCCTCGCCGAATCCACCGATTCGCCTACGTTTCCAGGCACCGAGCTGAATCAGATGTCGCCGCCCTTGCACCAAAGCACTTTCACCACGGCCAGCTAGCAGGCCGATCGGCGCCGATCACCGCGGTCTCCTAGTCACAGGTCCCCGTCGTGCGAGCCCTCCGCCTGGATCAGGGGAAGCTGCGCTTCGTGGCCGACCACCCGGCGCCGAAACCGGGCCCCGGTGAGTGCCGCGTTCGCGTCACCTGCGCCGGGGTCTGCGCCACCGACCTGGCCCTGACCCGCGGGTACATGGACTACGCCGGGACCCTGGGCCACGAGTTCTGCGGCGTGGCCCTCGACGGTCCCCTGGCGGGCCGGCGCGTGGTGGGGGAGATCAACGCCGCGTGCGGAAGCTGCGCAGCGTGCGCGGCCGGCGACGGCCGCCACTGTCCGGCGCGCAGCGTGCTCGGCATCCTCGGCCGCGACGGCGCCTTCGCCGACGAGCTGTGCCTGCCCGCGACCAACCTGCACGCCGTTCCCGAGGGCGTCAGCGACAGCGCGGCGACCTTCACGGAGCCCCTGGCCGCGGCCTTCGAGATCCCCGCACAGCTCGACCTGGCCTGCCTGGCCCGTGGCACGGAGCCCGCCCGCGCCCTGGTGGTCGGCGACGGTCGACTGGGGCTCTTGTGCGCCCAGGTGCTCGAGCTGGAGGGGCTCGCCGTCGAGCTCTTCGGCCGCCACCCCGAGCGCGCCGAGCGCCTGCCGCGCCTCGCCTGGTGCGACGCGCCACAGCCCGCGGGCTACGACCTGGTGGTCGAGGCCAGCGGCCACCCGCAGCTCCTGGCCCGCGCCCTCGGCTGGGTCCGACCGCGGGGCGTCCTGGTGCTCAAGACCACCTCCGAGGCGCCGGCGGCCCTCGATCTAGCGCCCCTGGTCGTGCACGAGGTGACCCTGCTCGGCTCCCGCTGCGGTCCCTTCGAACCGGCCCTGGCCGCCCTCGCCGCGGGGCGCGTCCTGGTCGAGCCCCTGGTCGACGCGCGCTTCCCCCTCGAAGACGGCGAGCGGGCCCTGCGCGAGGCCGCGCGCTCCGGCGTGCTCAAGGTGCTGCTCGACATCGGCGGCGGCGACGCTTGAGGCGCGCGGTCCTTCCGTCGGCGCGCTCCAGGTTGTAGACCAGGCACAATGGAAGCCGCGAGGGGTGGTGCGAAGGAGCTCCTGGAGCGGCTCGAGGCCGCGGGACAGGGGCACGTGTTTCGTTTCTGGGACGAGCTGGATGACGTGGGTCGAGCTCGCCTGCTGGGGCAGACGTCTGCCCTGGACCTCGAGCTGCGCGAGAAGCTC
>JAJFFA010000443.1 GCA_021776885.1 Planctomycetota bacterium | reverse complement strand
CCATCTCGTTGATGGCCTCGGGACCGCCGTACAGGTCGCAGACGAAGATTCCGTCGTCCGCCAGGTCGGCGTGGGCGTGCTTGAAGTAGTCGACCAGCTCCTTGCGCTCGTGGAACAGCCAGTACGAGAAGTTCGGCGCGGTGGTGATGTCGGGCCGCTTGTCCGCGGGGGTGCGCACGTCCTCTTCGTGGAAGGTCATGCGCTGCGCGCCCTCGCCCAGCGGGTCGAAGTTGCGGCGCTTGCCCCAGGCGATCGGCTCGGGATCCAGGTCGAAGCCCTCGGCCGTGTTCTCGTCGTTGCGGCGCAGCCACTCGGCGGCCAGGTTGCCCGTGCCGCAGAAGTCCTCGCGCAGGTGGCGCGCGTCCTTGCCGCGCAGGGCGCGGTAGGTGTCGACCAGGAAGTCGACGTCCGCGTCGGGGGAGTTGACGGCGCGCTCGTACAGCTCGTACCGGTCGGCGTTCTTGGCGTTGAGGCGCCGGTCTCGCTTGCGCCCTTCCTTCTTCTTGCCCCCCGCTTTGGGCTCGCTGTGCTTGCGCTTCTTGGGCTTGTCCTTGCGCTTCGTCTTGGTGCTACTGGCCATGCTTTCGGGTCCCCTTCCTGGTGCGCCGAATCCTAAGCACGCCGCGGGGCCCGCGCCAAGGAAGATAAGCCGAAGATCGGCCGGGATCAGCCCGCGCTCAGCGCCTCTCGTCCGGCTTCATCCCGGGCAACCAGCCGGGCGTGACCTCACCGCTGGTCAGGCTGCGGGTGGCCTGGAGGGCGGCCCGCACCGCGCGCTGCATGTGCTCGTAGTCGAGGGTGTCCGCCTCGTCGCTGACCCGATGGTAGTCCTCGTGCATGTCGTAGGACGAGAGGGTCTGGCCCACGATCCCGCGCAGCACGAAGGCGTAGTTGTCCGAGCGCTCGAAGAAGTTCTGCTCGAGGCGCTGGTCCGGCGCGATCTCGATCCCCGCCTCGGCCCACGCCGGCCCCAGGGTCGTGCGCTCGAAACCGGAGAGCCAGAGCTTGCCGGCCCCACCCACCGAGGCATCCGGGCGGCCGATCATCTCGAAGTTCAGGTTGGTGACGGTCTGGGCCAGGGGCTCGGCCGGGTGCTCGATGTAGTGCTTGGTCCCGATCAGGCCCTTCTCCTCGCCGGTGGCCAGCAGAAAGATCACCGTGCGCGCCGGCGCCGGCCCGGCCGCCAGGGCCTCGGCCAGCTCGAGCACGGCCGCCACACCCGAGGCGTCGTCGTCGGCCCCGTTGAAGACCGTGTCCACCTCGGGCGCGTCCTCCGGCGCGTGACCCTCGCCATGGCCGTCCGTCGTGCCGATGTGGTCGTAGTGGGCGCTGATCACCACCACCTCGCGCGCGAGCTCCGGAGCCGCTTCGCTGCCGGCACCCGCGAGCCGCGCGACGACGTTGAAGTCGGGAACGTCCTCGACTTCGACCGCGTAGGTCAGCTCCAGGGCCTCGATCTCGCCCTGCTCGAGGAGCTTGCGCAGGTCGCCGCGCAGGCGCACTCGGTCCGCCCGCGGCTCTCCCCGGGCCGCACCACTCGCCAGGCGCGGAGCCAGGACTCCGCGCGCCTCCCCGGGTTGGCTCGAGCCGGGCAGCACTTCGAGCCCGAAGGCGCTCGCATCGGACCAGCCGCGCTCCGCCAGCCAGCGCCGCCGGTCCCCCATCGAACCCTCCAGGAACAGCGCCAGCCCGGCGTCGGGCTCCTCGGGCAGCTGCTCGAGCTGCGAGACGAGGAGCAGCTCGAGGCGGCCGCTCGAACGCGGCTCGCCGCGTACGGAGAGGTCGAAGTCGACTCCGTACTCGGCCTCGATCTCCTCGCCATCCGCGGTCCAGACCTGCAGCCTCGGGGGTGCGGAGTGGAGCGCGCGGATCATGGGGACCTTCTGCAAGAAGGTGCCGTCGTCCCCCGCCGGCGCGCAGCCCGCGCGCTCGAGGGCCCGGGCCAGGTAGTGGGCCGCGCGCACCGCCTCGGGGCTCGCCGCCTCGCGTCCGCGCAGCTCGTCCGCGGCCAGGAAGCGCACGTGGTGCTCGAGGGCCGCGGCGGTCACCGCCGGGTCGGCGGGGGGCAGCGCATCCTCCGACCGGGCAGGGGGCGCGCTGCGCTCCAGACCGGCCCACGGAAGGGCGGCGAGCGCCGCCGGCCCGGCACTTGCCAGGGCGGCGCAGGCGCACAGGAAGGACGTGATTCGCAGGGCCGATCGCTCGGCCCGCACGGGCTGCCTGACGGACGGGCTGGGGTGGATCATCGCGCCGAGGTTACCACCGGCGGCGAAGCGGATCCCTCGCCGGGCTAGCCCGGCACCCTGCTAGGCCACCAGATCGCGCAGGGTGCGATAGAGGACTTCGTTGTCCTTGGGCTCGCCGATGTGCACCCGAACGGCGCCATCGACGCCGCGCGGGACACTCATGACCCCTGGGGCAAGGCGCCGGTTGACCTTTCGCGCCAGGTCACTCGGTCGGTCGACCTGGAGCAGGATCCAGTCGCCGATCGATGGCATGGGTCGAATTCCCGGTATGGATGACAAGCGCGAGAAGAATCGCTCCTTCTCGTGGAACTCTCTGAAGGGCATCGAGTGCCTCCGGTGTCTGCGGTGGGCGGGGGTGCGCCTATGCACACCGCGACCGGGCTCGATCGGACCCGAGGCTCTCCCGCCAGGGAGAGGGTATCCATGTCGGAACGGGATCCCCTCACGTCCATCGACCGGCCGTGAGAGGTACACTATCTAGTGTTTGTACCCGGTGCAAGCCCATTCCTTGGGGGACTTGGCCGGCCCACCGCGAGGACCGTCCGGGCACGGCCGGGGCTTCAGCCGGCGAAGGGCTCTTCGGACAGGTGCTCGCGCTTGGACTCGATCGCTTTCCAATCGTCGGCGTCGTCCAGCGCGTCCTTCTTGTCGCTGATCGTGGGCCAGCTGGCGGACAGCTTGGCGTTGATCTCGACGTACTCGGCCCACTTCTCGGGCAGCTCGGTCTCTTCGAAGATCGCCTCGGTCGGACACTCGGGAACACACGCACCGCAGTCGATGCACTCGTCGGGGTTGATGGCGAGGAAGTTCACGCCTTCGACGAAGCAGTCCACGGGACACACGTCCACGCAGTCGGTGTACTTACACTTGATGCAGGGTTCGGCGACGATGTAGGCCATTGCTCAGGGCGACTCCGCAAAGACTAGGGGGGCCAGTAGATACGCGCTCAGGATAGCGCCGGAGGGCCGCGTTTTCACGACCCTCCGCCGCACGGCCCTGATTGCGAACTTTTACCGAACGGGCAGCTCAGCCCGCGAAGGGGCTCTCCGAGAGGTGCTCGCGCTTGGCCTCGACCGCCTTCCATTCCTCGGCGTCGTCCATCGGGTCCTTCTTGTCATTGATCCCCGGCCAGCTCGGCGCCAGGCGCGCATTGAGAGCCGTGTAGTCGGCCCACTGCTCGGGCAGCTCGTCCTCGGGGAAGATGGC
>JAJFFA010000442.1 GCA_021776885.1 Planctomycetota bacterium | reverse complement strand
GCGCCCCGCGCCTCGGCCAGCTCGAGGTCCTTCTGCGCCAGCTCGGCCCCGCGCTCGTAGCGCGCGGTGATCTCGTCCTTGGCCCGCGCTTCGGTCTCCTCGGCGTAGATGTCCAGGATGCCCGCCAGGTCCGTCTGCGCCTCGGTCAGCCGCACCCGCGCGCGCTCCACGGCGAGCGCAGCCTCAGCCTCGGCCAGGGGTCGCTGGTGCGCCGCGAAGGAGCCCAGCTCGGCCTCGGCCGCCTCGAGGCCTTCCTGGGCGGCCTGCACCTCCATGTCCCCCGCCTGGTCCTTGGCCAGCTGCTCCTTGCGCTCGAGCTTGAGGCCCAGCTGCTCCTCGTGCAGGTCCTCGCGCAGTTCCAGGAGCTTGCGGCGCTTGCTGCGCCGCGAGCGGGCCGATCCCGCGTTCGAGCCGGACTCGGAGCCCTCGCCCAGGGCGTCCCCCCCCGCAGCTGGCCCGGGGGACTGACATGCGGGCGCCGTGAAGGCACACAGGGCTGCGGTGAGGGCGAGGCAGCGGAGCTGGCTGAGATTCATGCCCACCATGATGATGCCCGCCGGGGATGGACGCCACAGGGACCCTGGGCTAGCCTCCCCGTTTCGCCCCCACCGATCAGAAGCCAGCAGGAGCCAGTATGTCCCACGGCGTCTTCCACACCCCGATCCCGAGCAACGAGCCCGTCCGCGACTACGCGCCCGGAAGCCCCGAGCGCGACTCGCTCAAGACCACCCTGACGGCACTCTCCAGCGAGCAGGTCGAGGTTCCGCTGCTCATCGGCGGTGAGGAGGTGCGCACCGGGAACACGGCCCCGATGGTCATGCCCCACCGCCACGGCCACGTGCTGGGCCACTACCACAAGGCCGGGGCGGCCGAGGTCGCCGCCGCCATCGACGCCGCCGAGGAAGCGCGCGCCCAGTGGAGCGGACTGCCCTGGGAGGAGCGCGCCGCAGTCTTCCTGCGCGCCGCCGAGCTCCTGACGACGACCTGGCGCGACACGGTCAACGCCTCGACCATGCTGGGGCAGTCGAAGACCGTGCACCAGGCCGAGATCGACGCGGCCTGCGAGCTGATCGACTTCTACCGCTACAACGTCCACTTCGCCGAGCGCCTCTACAACGAGCAGCCCGAGTCGATGCGCGGCGTCTGGAACCGGGTCGAGTACCGCCCCCTCGACGGCTTCGTGTTCGCGATCACGCCCTTCAACTTCACATCGATCGCGGGCAACTTGCCCACGGCGCCGGCGCTCATGGGCAACACTGCCGTGTGGAAGCCGGCCTCGACCTCGGTCTACTCCAACTGGTTCCTGATGCAGATCCTGGTCGAGGCCGGGCTGCCGCCCGGAGTGATCAACTTCGTGCCGGGCTCGGGGGCCGAGGTCGGCGACCCCGTGATCGCGGACCCGCGCCTCGGCGGCATCCACTTCACCGGCTCCACCCGCGTGTTCCAGGGCATCTGGGGCAACATCGGCAAGAACATCTCGAAGTACGGGCAGTACCCGCGGATCGTGGGCGAGACCGGCGGCAAGGACTTCGTCTTCGCCCACCCCTCGTCGGACGTGCGCGAGCTGGCCGTGGCCCTCGTGCGCGGCGCCTTCGAGTTCCAGGGCCAGAAGTGCTCGGCCGCCAGCCGCGCCTACATCCCCAAGAGCCTGTGGGGCGAGCTGCGCGAGACCATGGGCGAGATGCTGGCGTCCGTGCAGGTCGGCGACATCGCCGACTTCCGCAACTTCATGGGGGCCGTGATCGACGAGGGCTCCTTCAAGAAGCTCTCGGGCGCCATCGAGGCCGCGCGTGCGGACTCCGGAGCGAACATCGTCTTCGGCGGCGAGACCGACAGCTCCGAAGGCTGGTTCGTCCAGCCCACGGTGGTGCAGGTGGACGACCCCAGGCACGACCTGATGCGCACCGAGTACTTCGGCCCGCTGCTCGGCCTCTACGTCTACGACGACGCGGACTTCAGCGAGACCCTGGACCTGTGCGCGAGCACCTCCGACTACGCCCTGACCGGCGCCATCTTCGCCCGCGACCGCACAGCCGTGCGCGAGGCCACCAACCGCCTGCGCTTCGCCGCGGGCAACTTCTACGTCAACGACAAGCCCACGGGTGCCGTCGTCGGCCAGCAGCCCTTCGGTGGCTCACGCGCCTCCGGCACCAACGACAAGGCCGGCTCGATCATGAACCTGTGGCGCTGGGTCTCGGCCCGCACGATCAAGGAGACGACGGTGGCGCCGTCGGACTTCCGGTATCCGTTCATGGGGGCGGAGTAGGGGGCGGGACGGGCGGGGTCGCGCGCTTGCTCTTGCTCGTTTCGTTCTCTTTCACTCGCACGAGAGGCCTGCCGTCCTCTGGCTCTGGTAGCTAGCGCCGTCCGGTCCCTGTCTGGCGCGTACTCGCGCGGGCGCGAACTTGATTCCGGCGTAGGTGTTTGCTGGAGCTTGTTCGTCGCGTTTCGCCGTCCCCTACTTCGAACAGCTGCGCTGGGGAGACGGCGCGGGGCCGGGCGGAAGCTTGGCCGGGTCGGACGGCCGCATGTGGCGAGGGAGCGCCGTGACGCTCAAGTTGATGGCGTGATGCGGGCGGGTGTTCGAGTCCATGAAGGCGCTCGAGGACTTTCGGCTCACGCGCTTCAGCTTGTTGTCGAAGCGGCTCAACATGGGCTGGAACGACTGCGGCCTGATCAACATCTACGCCCGTGCCGGCGTGAGCCCGGGCGCGCCAAGACAGGACCCGCGCGCCGCTCCCTCGCTGCCAACAACGTCGCCCCGTCGGTCTCAGCCCCCTTGGGCCGACGGGGCGACGGTGATGGGAGTGAGGGAGCGGACCCTGCCCCCAGATCCGGAGCCACCCGAGCGTCTTGACGGATGTCGGATGACGGGTAACGGACGACGCCAATGGGTCGCGGGCCCCGGCCCGATGGCGAAGCGAGCCCTGGAAACACGAGTCCGAACGAGAGAGGCCCGCCGCCCTCAGCGCGCGGCGGGCCGCAATGGGCACCAAACGGCGCTCCGACGGTCCGGGGCAGAAGGTCGCGGTCA
>JAJFFA010000441.1 GCA_021776885.1 Planctomycetota bacterium | reverse complement strand
GCCGCCGAGCACCTCGCCCGGAATGGTTCTCGTCGAGCTCGACGGCAGAGGGCATTTGCGCGCGCTGCGCGCGCTCCTGCCGCCGGAAGGCCGGCCCGCGGCGAGCGCGCTGGACGCCGCCGACGTGCTCGAGCTCGCGGGCTTCGACCCCGCACGCTTCGAGCGCGAGCTCGACGCCGACGCCACGGCCCTGGCCTCCCCCGACCTCTACAGCCAGCGCCTGGAGGCCTGGCTAGGTGTGTGGCCGGACGCGCCGGAGCTCGGGCTGCGGGTGGTCCTGGGCTGGGTCGGCGCGCAGCTCAACCTGGTGCGCTGCGAGACCCGAGTCGCCCCGCAGGAGCTCGGCGGTGCAGGGGACAGCGGCCAGAGCGGTGCCACGGTCAACAGTGCGGGGCGGCCGATTCGTAGCGCCTGGTTGATCTGGGTCGTGGTCCTCAGCCTGCTCGTGGTCATCGCCGTCGCTTTGGGCATGGCCGTGCGCAACTATCGCCAAGGACGGGGCGACATGCGCGGCGCGATCCGCTGCGCCACAGCGCTCTTCCTCCTGACGGTGGTCTCGACCGGCGTGCGCGGAGACCACGCCCTGAGCCTGGCCGCCTTCAACCGGCTGGCACTCTTCTTCGGCTTCTCCCTGTTCATGGCCGCGGTCGCCTGGGCCCTCTACCTGGCCCTCGAGCCGCTCTTGCGCGCGCGCTGGCCGCGCAGCCTGATCTCGTGGACACGCCTGGTCGGCGGGCGCGTGCGCGATCCCCTCGTGGGCCGCCACGTGCTGCTCGGTATCGCCGCGGCGACGCTGCTGGTGCTGCTCGACGAGCTGGTCTTCCGCGCGGCCGCCTGGCGCGGGTTCGAGGGCCTCGCGCCGCGCCTCATCCTGCACCCGAGCTTCCTGTTCGACCCGTGGCACCTCCTGGGCCTGGCGGCGATCGCCCCGGTGAACGGCATGCTCTCCGGCCTGGGCCTGTCCCTGGTCTTCTTCCTCCTGCGCCTCTTGCTGCGCACGGACCGCCTGGCCGTACCGGCCTTCGTGCTCGTGACGCTCCTGTTCTCGAGCGGTCTGGCCTCGGGCGACGCGCTGCAGCTGATCGCCGACGGCCTGGGCGCCCTGACCCTCCTGGTCCTGCTCGTGCGCGCCGGTGTCCTGGCGGTGGTCGCCCTGCAAGGCAGCGCCTTCCTGCTGGGCCTGGTGCCCTGGACGGGGGATCCCGCGGCCCTGCACGGGGCCAGCGTGGCCTGGATGGCCCTGGGGATCGTGGCCGGCGCCCTGTTCGCCTTCCGCAACAGCCTGCGCCCGACAGCGGGCTGACCGAACGTAGGAAGTTGCAGTTTTGTTCAATCCCGCCCGGGCGGGACGTCGAACCACGCTCCTGGCACAAGGCCCCCAGACCGGTGGCCCGCCCCTGGGGAAGGACCACATGACCAGCAGCGGCACGACAGACGACGGAAGCGGAATCGCTCGCCACTTCCGAACCCACTACGCACTCAGTTTCCTCGCCGCCCTGGGCGTCGCGGGCTGCGGTGGCGCTGGAGCGGAGGGCGACGTCTTCTACGATGGCGGCCCCTCCGACGGCTCGGCGGACACCGGCGCCGGCCAGGGCGATGACGAGCCGGGTGACCCGGTCAGCCCGGGGGACGTCGTGGCCAGCCTCGAGGTCCCGGTCCCGGACCAGGACATCTTCATCCTGCGCGGCACCCTGCCCCTGCCCCGCGGCACCTACCACGAGCGCGACCGCCACGTGCCCCTGGTCGTCGTCAACCCCGACGGAACCGCCGCGCGGACCCAGGTCGAGACGGTCACCCAGTACCCCAGCGCCACCGATGGCGTGGACGTGGTCGAGGTCATCGCACGGGTGCGCAAGCCCCCGCGCTCCGAGACGGGCGAGCGCGTGCGCTACGACGTGGCCTACATGCCGCACCCCGAGCGTGACATCCAGGTCGACCCCGACGTGCGCTCCTTCTTCGAGGGCGAGGATCGGCTGGTCCTGCGCACCGAGGACGTCTTCGGCAACTCGTACTCCGCCGACCTGTTCCACGACGTCGGCTCGAACAGCGGCGAGGTCGAGGTCATGCGCCAGGGCGAGCTGTGCAAGGAGTTCCGCACGCACGAGATCCTGCTGCCCGACAATCCGGTCGACGGCAACCACGGCACCCTGCCGCACATGATGGGCGTGCACACGAACGTGCGCTTCTGGGCCAACGAGAAGTTCTACTCCCTCGACCTGCACGTGCACAACGGCATGGACGGCAACGACCCTGACAGCGAGGTCGACGACGCCATGCAGAAGATGTATTTCGATGCCCTCGAGCTGGTCATGCCCCAGGGCTGGAAGCTGCTCGCGGCCTTCGACCACCCCTACTTCGGCGCCCCGCGCAACGAGGGCGGCAGCCGCGTCTGGCCCTTCGTCAAGCCCATGGCCGGCGATAGCCTGCACATGATGCCCATGCAGGGTCGCTTCGTGCGCCGCTTCGTGGTCGCCAAGACGGGCTTCGAGTCCCGCGCGCGAAGCGTCCTGGGCGAAGAGGGCCTGGCCTTCTGCGTCCCGGGCCGTACGCCCACGGGCTCCGAGAACTGGTCCTGGTGGAACGGCGACACCGCGCGCTACTTCCCCCAGAGCCACCGCCTGCCCAACCTCGACCACGTCAACACGGCTGACGTGCGCGCCGGCCTCAGCGCCAAGCTGACCCAGTACTCGAACCAGGTCGCCACCGGCACCAGCGGCAACTACCCGTTCACCGAGCAGGGCCTGGGCTGGGCGCACCCCTGGGGTATCCAGTACGGAGGCATGACCGGCGGCGACGAGATCTGGCTCTACGACGGCGTGACCACCGCGGCCACCTGCTCGCAGGAGGGCTACCGCCTGGCGCAGCTCGTCAGCCGCTGCTACATCGACCGCCAGCCGACGGCGCTCTACAGCAAGACCGGGCGCCCCTCGGCGGTGAGTGACTGGCTGCACGAGACCGGCCTGCAGGGTCCCTGGCTGCCGATGTACTTCAGCCTGCGCCCGAAGCTGCCCAGCAACGACCCCTTCGGCTTCGGCAACGCGCCAACGTTCCAGAACGTCGCCGCCGCCAACCAGGGACGCCTGCCGCACTACGACGAGCGGCTGGACGACTACTACGCCATCGACCTGCAGCACTACATCCGCTACACGCGGAACCAGAAGGTGCTGATCTGGCTCGGCAACGACAGCATCGCCAAGAAGGAGATGGAGCTGGCCGCGGAGATGTTCCGGCTCGGCTTCCATGAGTACAACAACTCGAACTACGGCCACATCCAGGGCTCGGGCCTGAAGGCCAAGCTGATCGAGACGGCGGAGACTCCCGGGCGCGGCCTGGGCTTCGGCCGCGGTGAGTCCTGGGGCACGGACGCGGCCCTGACCGCCTACGCCACGGGCTCGCGCCAGCTGCGCGCGCGCTACTACCCCTGGTTCCAGAAGATCGCCCAGGTGCTCGAGGCCGGGCAGTCCGACTGCACGGGCTGCATCCAGTCCTGGGCCTCCACGAACTACCTGAACTCGCAGTACCGCCTGCGCCAGTCCTACGAGACGGCGATCACCGAGAATGCGATCCAGGGCATGCTCAGGACGGTCTTCGAGGGCCAGTCCGAGGCCTGGGCCAACCGCCTGGAGCAGGTCATCCTGAACTCGGCCTACGCCAGCATCTCGCCCATCTTCTGGAACGAGGAGGAGGGCGCACCCTGGAACTACATCGCGGTGGGAAGCTTCGACGGCGAGACCCTGTACTGCGGCGAGGACGTGCCCCAGGGCGCGCACTCCTACAACGTCGACCGTAGCCAGTACTGGTCGAGCTTCGCCTACGCCTACGAGATCAACCAGGACCCGGAGTTCCTGCTGCGTGCAGCGCAGATGGCCCAGACGGGCAACCTGTACAGCTCGCTGATCGGCAGCGGCCTGGGCAACCTGGGCAACACCGCCGGCCTGGTGGCCCTGGTGCAGGAGCTCGAGCTGCAGGACTGAGACCGAAAAGCGCCCCCCCGGGTGAACGAGGGAAGAGGACCGGCGCCGGCAGGCGGCCGGTCCTCGCTTCTTTGGGGGAGACTTCGGGCGAGGCGCACGCCGCTGGGCCTAGCTGTCATGCCGGGGCCGATAAGCGGGTCGATCGACACCACCGGCCAATCGCTACCGAAGGCCAGGGTCGCGTTCGCGTGGAGCAGGGTGCGCCAGGCG
>JAJFFA010000045.1 GCA_021776885.1 Planctomycetota bacterium | reverse complement strand
CCCTTCGGCGATGGCTTCCGCTGCGTCGGTGCGGGCGCAACGGGCAGCTTCCGCCTGTTCCCGCCGCTCTTCACCGATTCCAGCGGCGGCGCCACCCGCGCCCTCGACTTCAACTCCGCTCCGGTCGGCTCCGGTCCCGGCGCGCTCCTGCCGGGCAGCTCCTGGACCTTCCAGTTCTGGTACCGGGACAGCGCGGCGATGGGCAGCGGCTTCAACCTGTCCGATGGACTGCGTGCGTCCTTCTGCCCCTGATCCCCGCAGGTGCTGACCCTGCTCCAGGCCCTCCTGCTCCTCGCGCCGCTCCAGGCCCTCGATAGCGTTCCGCCCAGCGCACAGACGCGGGTGGAGCAGGGTCTGGAGCGCAAGCTCGCGCAGGAAGAGCGCGACGACTGGCAGACCGAGGCCCTCGACGCGCGCGTCGCAGCCCGTCTGACGGAGCTCGTGGCCCTGTTCGAGCGCGGGGATCGCCCGCGTCCCTCCGACCTCGAGTACCTCGTCACTCGCGACTTCCACACCACCGACCTGCGTCCGGTGCAACTCGACGAGACGCTTCACGGCGGCCTGCGTGTGCTGCGACCCGCGGGCGCACTGAGCGCCGAGACGCGCACGGGCGCCGGTGCCTTGAGCGCGGCCCTCGGCGCCCTGTTCGAGGCCTTCCCCGAGGCGGGCCGCCACGCCCACCTCAAGCGCCTGTCCCTCGATCCGGTGCCGGACGGGCGCGTGGTCTCCACGGCGCGGGTCGAACTCTCCGCCCACGACGGCGACGAGCGCGTGCAGGCCATCGCCCGCTGGAGCCTCGTCTGGCGCCCGGACCCCAGCGGCAACCTGGCTCTCTCGGACCTGACCCTCGAGGCCTACGAGGAGCTGCGCGCTCCGGCTGCGGCGCGCTTCGTCGACGCGACCCGCAGGGCCTTCGCGGGCGATCCCGCCTTCGCGGCCCAGGTGGTCCCCGGCCTCGACGCGTGGCGTTCGAGCCTCGACGCCGGCCTCGGCGTCGGACGCCTCGGACACCACGGCCTGGCCCTGGGCGACGTCGACGGCGACGGGCTCGAGGACCTCTTCGTGGCCCAGCCAGGCGGCCTGCCCAACCGGCTCTACCTGCGCGGCGCGGACGGCGGCGTGCGCGAAGTGGCCGCGGCGGCCGGCGTGGACCACCTCGACACGACCCGCGGAGTGCTGCTGGTCGACCTGGACGGAGACGCTGACCTGGACCTGGCCCTGGGCCTGGGCGACTCCCTCTTGTTGCTCGAGAACCGGCCGACGCCGGAGGGCCAGCCGCGCTTCGGCGCCCGGGCGGAGCTGGCCGCGGCCTCGCCCACGTCGCTCAGCGCGGCCGACTACGACGGCGACGGGGATCTCGACCTCTACGTCACCTGCTACGACTCACCCTACGAGGGCGCCAGCCGACCGCGGCCGTACCATGACGCGCGCAACGGAGCGCCGAACGTGCTCTTCGCCAACGGGCTGGTCGAGGGACAGCCCTGGCGCTTCGCCGACGTGACGGTCCGGAGCGGGATCGACGACGGCAACGACCGCTTCAGCTTCGCGGCGGCCTGGGAGGACTACGACGACGACGGCGACCCGGACCTCTACGTCGCCAACGACTTCGGCCGCAACAACCTCTATCGCAACGACGCCGGCCGCTTCAGCGATGTGGCCGCCGAGGCCGGAGTCGAGGACGTGGCCGCGGGCATGGGCGTCTCCTGGGGCGACGTGGACGGGGACGGCGACATGGACCTGGCGGTGGCCAACATGTTCTCGTCCGCGGGCCAGCGCATCGCCTTTCAGGAGCGCTTCCAGGCCGACGCCCCCGAGTCCGAGCGGGCCCTCTTCCAGCGCCACTCGCGCGGGAACAGCCTGTTCCTCAACCGCGGTGACGGGAGCTTCGAGGACGCCTCCCTCGCGGCCGGGATCAGCATGGGGCGCTGGGCCTGGGGGCAGCTCTTGGTCGACCTCGACGGCGACGGCGCCCTCGATCTCTTCGTGCCCAACGGCTTCGTCAGCGGCAGTCGCGCCGACGACTTGTGAAGCTTCTTCTGGCGGCAGGTCGTGTCGCACTCCCCGCTCGAAGCCGAGCCCGTGGTCGACGACGGGAACGGACAGGGTCGCTCCGCCGAGCCCGACGAGTACGACACTGGCTGGCGCGCCCTGCTGCGCCTGCTGCGCTCAGGACGCTCGTGGAGTGGACACGAGGCGGACGTCGCCTACCTGAACCTCGGCGCCGCAGGCGAGCCGCGCTTCGCCGACGTCTCGGCGGTCTTCGGCCTCGACCACGATGGGGACGGCCGGGCCGCCCTGCGCAGCGACTGGGACCTGGACGGCGACCAGGACCTGATCGTGGGCTACCGCAGCAGCCCGCGGCTGCGTCTCCTGCGCAACGACTCGGCGCCCGCGCCATCGATCTCCGTGCGCCTCGTCGGCCAGGCCCCGAACACCGGCGCGGTGGGGGCCAGGGTCGAGCTGCGCTCCGGCCGCGAGGCCCCGGCTCAGGTCCGCGCCCAGCGGGACGGCGAGGGCTTCCTGGCCCAGCAGTCCAGCTGGCTGTTCTTCGGGCTGGGCGCCCAGCCGCGGCCGGACGCCCCGCGCA
>JAJFFA010000440.1 GCA_021776885.1 Planctomycetota bacterium | reverse complement strand
CCTACCGCTGCGACCCGTGGGAGATCGCGCTGCGCATCGAGCTCGGCGAGCAGCCCGAGATGCCCTCCCCGGCACGCCGCTGCGCGGGGGTCTGGGTCCTGCATCCGGGCGCCGGACACGTGCGTCAGGTCACGGGCCTCGAGGCCTGTCGCGCCGTGCCTGGCGTGCGCAAGGTGCACTGCAGGGTGCGTGCGGGGGACTCCATCGAGCCACGCGTCGGCAGCGGCCAGGACGTCGGCTGGATCGAGGTCCTGGCCCCGACCCGCGACGAGGTCGCCAGCGCCCTGCACGCGGGCCACGCCGCCCTGGGCTTCGAGTTCGAAGAGAGGGTCGACGCGTGATCACGGACGCCCCCGACTGGGAGCGCGTCGAGCGCGCCTGCACCACCCTGCGCCAGGCCGAGGGCGGCGTGCGCGTGCTGCGCAGCATCGCCTGGGAGCCCGAGGTGGCCCAGGAGTTCTTCGCCCAGGGGGCGCGCGAGCTGCCGCGCCCCGAGTACGAGCCGGTCGACACCAGCGCCGCCCTCGAGGGGGTGGCCGCGGCGCGCAAGGAGATCGCCGGCGACCATCCGGTGCTGCACTGGTTGCAGCGCGCCGCCGACGGCATCGAGGGCGCAGCGCGCATGCTCGGCGCCCTGGGGCGGCCGGACTTCCACGTCCACAGCGCCGAGATCTACGGCACGCCGACGGGCACCCTGCGCGACGGCACCTCGACGCCCCTCGGTCTCGCGACCCAGCTCGACGAGCGGCTGGCCGCGCTGCACGCGAGCGAGCGCCCCCAGGAGCTGCAGGGCCTCGACGCACACGAGCTCGCCCGCCGCCTGCAGACTGCCGTCGTGTCGCACTTCGGCGACAAGGCGCCCGAGGTCGAGGTGGTCCCGACCCTGTCCGCCAACGCCCTGGCCGGGCCGCGCCGCATCCGCGTGCGCGCGGGGGCGACCTTCTCCGAGCGCGACGCGCGGCAGCTCATCCAGCACGAGGCCTACGTCCACGTCGGCACCTCGCTCAACGGCCAGGCCCAGACGCGCGTGCCCCTGCTCGCCGCCGGGCACCCGGCCACCACCCGCACCCAGGAAGGCCTGGCCGTCTTCGCGGAGTTGATCAGCGGCACGACGGACCCGTCGCGCATGCGGCGCCTGGCCGACCGCGTGATCGCGATCCAGATGGCGATCGAGGGGGCGGACTTCCTCGAGCTCTACGGCTTCTTCCTCGAGCGCACGGGCGGCGCGCGGCAGCAGGCCTTCGAGAACGCGCGCCGCGTGGTGCGCGGCGGCTGCCCGGGGGGCGGGGCGCCCTTCACCAAGGACGTCGTCTATCTGGACGGACTCCTGCGCGTGCACAACTTCCTGCGCGCCTCGGTCAGCCTGGATCGCACCGACTGCCTCGAGCTGCTGTTCTGCGGCAAGCTGGGTCTGCGGGATATCCCCGCCCTGTGCCACATGGCCGCCTCGGGCCGCCTGGTGCGCCCGCGCTTCCTGCCGCCCTGGATCGCCGACCCGAGCTTCCTCGTCGCCTACCTGGCCTACTCCTCGTTCCTGAATCGTGTCGACATGGCTCCCGTCCGCGAACAGATCGCAGCGGAGCTCTCCGCCTCACCGCGCATCACCTGGGCGGAGTAGCCCAGCAGCTGGGGGCGGCTGGGCGGCGCCTGCGAGTTCGCCGTCGTCGCCGTCCCCCCCCGGCTGCGCTGCCACGGGACGGTAGGCCACGCCACTCGAGCGGATGCCGACCACGCGCAGCAGGAGCTCCGTGGGGCGCAGGCTTGGCGCCCCGGGCGCCCCGGACATGGCAGGCAGGAAGCGCAGGAACGAGAGGGCCACGGCCAGGCGCGCGACGCAACTCACCGCGAACAGAGCCCGGCGGCTGGCGAAGGCCTCGGCCAGGGCCGCCCCGGTCAGTCCGCCCAGGAGCTGAGCCGCGCCGTTCAGCACGCTCTGCGCGGCGAAGACGTGCAGGCGCGTGCGCCGATAGCTCGACTCGAGCAGCAGCGAGAACTGGGTCAGGTCGAAGCCCGCCCAGGAGCAGCCGGAGAAGCCCTGGGCCAGGAGGATCCAGCCCAGACCCGAGGCCCACAGCCAGGGCAGGGGCACGAGGGCGATGGAGATCGCGGCCAGCATGCACAGGGGCCGTGGGCCGAAGCGGTCGATGGCTCGCCCCCAGGCCGGCAGGCAGGCGATCTTGAGCAGCACCACAGCGGCGCTCGAGAGCGTGTACTCGAAATAGCTGAAGCGCAGCTCCTCCAGCTGGTAGGGCGAGAAGTAGGGCGAGGCGATGTACACGACGAACTGCAGCGCCGCGACGAGCAGGATCAGGCGCCAGGCGACGGAGCCGCGCTCGCTGCGCAGGAAGCGCAGCACGCCGCCGCGATCGGGCAGCGCGGTGAAGGCGGGCTCGCTGGAGCACAAGAGCAGCGCCACGGAGACCAGGCGCGCCCCGGCGGCCAGGGCGAACAGGAGCGCGAACCCGTCGCCGCCTGCGCCCGCGGCGGCACCTGGCTCCAGCGCCTGGAGGAGCAGCCCGCCACCCACGAGGCCCGAGCAGGTGGCGGCGTGGGCGGCTCGGTTGCGCCGGGCGAAGAAGCTGGCCCGCGTAGCGGCCGGAACGAGGTCGCCGAACCACGAGCTCCAGGTGGTCCCCGCCGCCTGACCGCAGACGTGGTAGAGCACCACGGCCGCGATCAGGGACTCGATGCCCACGACGCCGGCTCGGTCCCCCAGGGCCAGCCCCGCGAGCAGCAGCACCTGACCGAAGGCCGCCCCGGCCACCAGCTTGCGGCGCGCGGAGATACGCGGCAGGAGGCGCAGCGCAAGCAGCGGTCCCAGGCCCCCGACGCTCAGGGGTAGGCCGACCAGCAGCCCCAGCTCGAGGGTCGAGGCCCCCAGACGGATGCCATCGGCGATGAAGTAGGCCTCTCCCACGCCGACCATCAGGGCGTAGGCCATGGCGTCGAAGACGGAGAGCCGCAGGGTACGGCGGAGCGCGGGCGTCATGGGGCAGGATTTTGCCGCGTCGCCCGGGCCTTGTCGGCCCCCGTGTCACGAAAGCGGAACCCTTGGGGCGCCTGCTTGAACTGCGCGAGCGCTCAGCGCGGGGTGCCGACGAAGGTCAGCCCACCCCAGCGCGGCTGGATGCGCTGCGGCGTGAAGTGGCGGCGCAGGAGCGCCTCGATCTCGGCGGGGTGCTCGAGCCAGTGGTCGTAGGTGACCTGCTCGTGCTCGACCATGGTCTGGAAGGCGTCGAGCTTGCCCCAGGCGCGGCGCAGGGGGCGCTGCTTCGAGGCGAACAGGGCGAGGCGCAGGAAGGGCGTGCGCCAGGGCTCGACGAAGCAGAAGCGGCCGTCAGGGGCCAGCACCCGGCGCACCTCGGCCAGGACGCGCTCGACGTCGTCGAGGCTCTCGAGGTGATGCAGGCCGCCGTGGACCAGGATGCAGGCCTTGGAGTCGTCCTCGAAGGAGAGCTCGCGGCAGTCACCGACGACGCAGCGCGCCGGGCCCGTGTAGCGGGCCACCAGCTCGGGCGAGAGGTCGACGCCCTCGACATGGGAGAAACCCAGCGCGGTCAGGGCCTCGAGGCCGAAGCCTGCGCCGCAGAAGATCTCGACCACTGGGGCGTCGCGCTCGAGCTCTTGCAGGCCGAAGCGCAGCAGGCGCGCGCGCATCTTGCGCCTGGCCTCGGTGGGGGACTCGAAGGCCAGGTAGGCCGCCTCCCATGCGTCGCTGCAGGAGGTGTGGCCCGCTTCCGCGTCCGTCACTTGACGCGCCCCATGCCCAGCAGGCTGACGAAGAAGCCCGAGACCGCGGTCTGGAACGAGAGGGCGAAGAGCGTCGCCCCGGGAATGACCCAGCGCATCGTGCGCGCGTAGTCGAGGCGCGCGTAGTCCACCTCGCGCCACTGCAGGAAGGCCGCCACGAGCATGCCGCCGCCGACGACCAGGCCGACGAGGGACAGGAGCAGGCTGCGCTCGAGGGTCACCGCCGCGTAGAAGCGGGAGAGGTTCGTGCTGGGCGGGGTCAGGCGCTCGGTCTCGGCGAAGGTGCGCGCGAAGATCGCGAACAGGATCGCCTGGTAGCCGCAGAGCAGCGCGAGGCTCGCGAAGAGCAGGGTGTGGGGGCCGAGGGTCGCGCCGCCGAGGGTGACGCCCGGCAGGGCCAGGGCGTAGCCGACGAGACCGACCAGGATCAGGGCCACGCCGGGCCACAGGAACAGCCAGCGCGGGCTGAACATCAGGAAGTAGCGCAGGGTGCGCCAGCCGTCCCGGAAGGTGCGCAGGTGCGGCGCGTGGGAGCTGCGGCCATCCCGGTGCAGGGTGATGGGCACCTCGGCGATCGACTCCTGGCGCAGGGACGAGCGCACGATCATCTCGACCGCGAACTCCATTCCAGTGCAGCGCTGCTCGAGGCGTTCGTACAGCCCCGCGGAGAAGCCGCGCAGGCCGCAGTACACGTCGTGGATGGGCACGTGGAACATGGCCCGGGCCAGGAAGGTCAGGGCCGGGTTGCCGATCCAGCGGTGCAGCCAGGGCATGGCGCCGGGGGCGACCCGCCCGCCGCCGGCGGGCAGGCGGCAGCCCTGGACCAGGTCGAAGCCCCGCTGGTGGGCCTCCCAGAAGCGCGGGATCTCGCGGAAGTCATAGGAGAGGTCGGCGTCGCCCATGACGACGAAGGCTCCCCGGGCGGCGGCGATGCCGCCCATCAAGGCGCTCCCGTAGCCGCGCTCGGCCACGTGCTCGACCCGCGCCCCCGCGCGCTCCGCGATCGCCACCGACTCGTCGCTGCTGCCGTTGTCCGCGACGATCACCTCGCCCTCCACACCCGCCTTGCGCAGCCCCTCGAGGGCCCACTGGACGCACACCTCGAGGGTGTCCGCTTCGTTCAAACAGGGGATGA
>JAJFFA010000439.1 GCA_021776885.1 Planctomycetota bacterium | reverse complement strand
CGACGACCTCGAGCGCTTCCTGCACGGTGAGCCCGTGCTGGCCCGCGGCACTCCGCCCCTCTCGTACACCCTGCGCAAGTGGGTCCAGCGCCACCCACTGCGCGCGAGCCTGGTCGCAGCCACCCTGATCGGACTGCCCCTGGCCGGGGTCGGAAGCGCGGTTCACGCGGCGCGCACGGACAGCGCGCGCTCGGCAGCCGTCGAAGAGGCGCGCCTGCGGCGCGGCGTCGATGCGCTCTTCATCGAGCTGTTCGGGAACGTGAGCGGCGAGGGGCGCGAGGCCTCCGCGCGCGCCGTCCTCGCCGCCGGCGAGCGCCGGGTCAAGGGGCTCGCCGGCGATCCGGCGCTTGCAGCGGCGTTCCTCGACGGTCTGGCCCAGCGCCAGCTCGCCCTGGGAGAGGCGCGCCGCGCCAAGGCCCTGTTCACGCGCTCCTTCGAGCTGCGCCCGGATCCGGCCGTCGGCGGCTCCCTCGCGGCCCTGATCCTCAGCGCCAGCCCGTCTCCAGCAGAGCTCGAGCGCGCCCTGGACCTCGCGCACCAGGCCGTGGAGCACGCCGGGCGGGTCGACGATCCCGCCAGGCTGGCGCGCGCCCTCGCCACCCGCGGCCGTGCGCGGCAGCAGCTAGGGCAGGAGCGGGGCGCCCTCGATGACCTTCGACAGGCCATCGCGCTGCTCGAGTCGCACGCGGCCCCCGAGTCGGTCGCGATCGCCCGCAGCCTGCACGACCTGGCGCAGATCCACCGGCTCCAGGGCGACCCACAGGCGGCCGAGGCAGCCTGGACCCGCGCTCTGGCGATCCTGGACCGGCAGCCGGTGCCGGAGTCGATGCTGCTCGTCGACATCCTGGCGGGCCATGCGAGCTTCGCCCTCGAGGTTGGCGACTGCGCCCGGGCGGCCGCCCTGGCCGAGCGCTGTCTGACCCTGCGCGAGGGCTTGTACGGCGTCGCCGATCCCGCCCTGGCCAGCGACCTGGCGCTCCTGGGCGAGGCCCTGCGCGAGACCGGCGACCTGGCCCTGTGCGAGGAGTACCTCGAGCGCGCCCTGCACCTCGCACAGGAGGCCTGGGACGCCGAGAGCCGCGAGCTGTGGACGTTGCGCGCGACCTGGGCCGAGACCCTGCTGCTCCTCGATCGCCCGAACGACGCCCGCGCCCTGGCCCTCGACCTGGCGCGCAAGGCCCAGGCCGCAGACGATCCCCTGCGCGCGGCCCGCGCCGGGTGCCTGATCGGAGGCGCACTGCACAGCCTGGGCGAGCTCGAGCGCGCCCAGAGCGTCCTGCGTCAAGCAGCCAAGACCCTCGCCGCGGAGCGAGACCTGTTCGGACAGGGTCAGGCGGAGCTGGGCCTCGCGCGGGTGCTGCACGAAGTCGGTCGGCGGGCCGAGGCGGGGCGCCTGTACAGCCTGGGCCTGGGCCGGCTGGAGGAGGCCCGCGGTCCGGGGGCCCCGGCGCGCGTGCGCGGCCTGCTCGACTACGCCCAGCACCTGCGCGACCTCGGCAAGGAGGAAACGGCGCGGAGACGTGAGGAAGAAGCCCGGCGCCTGCTGAGAGGTTGACTCGCTCGACAGCACGGATCGGTTCGGGCACACGCTCGGTCGCCTGCTAGCGCAGCTCTTCCAGCTTCTCCCAGCGCGCGTAGTGTCCGTCCAGGGTCGCCTGAACGGCGGCGCGCTCGGCCTGGACGCGCTCGACTGCGTCCCGTGGCCCCGTGTAGAGGGCCGGGTCGGCCAGGCGCTGGTCGAGGCCGGCGAGCTGCTCTTCGACCTGCGCGATGCTGCCCTCCAGCGCCGCCAGCTCGCGCTCCTGCCAGGGCGTGATGCGCTTCTTCTTCGCCGCGGCCTGTGACGCCGGCTTGGCTGCCGCGGCGGGGCGCGCCGCGGCCTTGGCCTCGCGCGCGGCGGACGCGCGCTCCCTGGCCAGCTCGTCGAGCAGGCTGGAGAGGTCGCCGTGGAACAGGCGCGAGCCGCCTGCGCCATCGAGGTAGAGGATGCGCGTGGCGACGCGATCGAGGAACCAGCGGTCGTGGCTGACGACGACGGCGGCGCCCGCGAACTCGACCAGCGCCTCCTCCAGGGAGCGCAGGGTGGCCAGGTCCAGGTCGTTGGTCGGCTCGTCGAGGATGAGCACGTTGCCGCCCGCGCAGAGCAGGCGCGCGAGCAGGACGCGACTCTTCTCGCCCCCCGAGAGCTGGGACACCGGGGTCTCGCGCGCCTCCGCGCCGAAGCCGAAGCGATCGAGGAAGCTCTCGATCTTGACCGTCCGGTCGCCGGTCTGCACCACGCCGCTCTTACCCGCCACCGCCTCGCGCACGGTCAGCGAAGTGTCGAGCTCGCTGCGCAGCTGGTCGATGCCCATGAACTGCACCGTCTCCCCCACCTCGCGCGTGCCCGTGTCGGGCTCGAGCTGGCCGAGCAACATGCGCAGCAGGGTGGTCTTGCCCGCGCCGTTGGGACCGACGATCCCCAGGCGCGTCCCGGGTTCGAGGACGAGGTCGAGGGGCGGTACCACGAGCCGGCCGTCGTAGGACTTGGACACGCCCTCGAGCTGCACCACGCGCGAACCCAGGCGCGGGCCGGGGGGGATGCGCAGCTCCAGGTCCTCGGGCAGGAGCTCCGGGGCGCTCTCGACCAGGGCGTCGTAGCGCTGGATGCGCGCCTTGGACTTGGTCGTGCGCGCCGGCGGGCCGCGCCGGATCCAGGCGGTCTCACGGCGCAGGAGGATCTGGCGCGAGACCTCGCCCTTGCGCTCGGTCTCGAGCCGCGCGGAGCGTTGCAGCAGGTAGTCGGCGTACCCGCCCTCGTACTCGACCAGGCTGCCACGGTCGAGCTCGACGATGCGATCGACCACGCGGTCGAGGAAGTAGCGGTCGTGGGTGATGCACAGCAGCGGTGTGCGCGTCTCGAGGAACCAGTCCTCGAGCCAGTCGATCACGAAGGCGTCGAGGTGGTTGGTCGGCTCGTCGAGGAGCAGGAGGTCTGGGCCCGAGAGCAGCAGGCGGGCCAGGGCCACGCGGCGCCGCTCGCCCCCGGAGAGGTCGCCGCAGCGGGCGTCGAAGGCGGTCAGGCCCAGGGCGGACAGGGTGCCCTCCACGCGGTGCTCGACGTCGTGTCCGCCGAGTCCCTCCAGCCGCTCCTCGAGGCTCTCCTGGCGCAAGAGGAGCGCGCGGGTCTCATCGTCGGGGGCGACCGCGAGCGCCTCGTGCACGGCCTCGAGCTGGCTCAGGACGTCGGCGCGGCCCGCGAGACCGGCGCGCACGACGGCGCGCATGGTCTGCGTCGGGTCGACCTCGGGCTCCTGCTCGAGGTAGCCCAGGGTCATGCCGCGGCGCAGGGTGCGGCTGCCCTCTTCGGGCAGCTCCAGGCCCGCCAGGACGCGCATCAGGGTCGACTTGCCCGTGCCGTTGGGCCCCAGCAGACCCACGCGCTCGCCCTCGCCGATGGAGAGCGACACGTCACGCAGGAGCTCGCGCGTGCCGTAGCGCTTGCTCGCGTGCTCCAGGGAGAGGAGGGTCATTCCCCCACCGGCAGTGGCTGGATGCGGCGCGTGGCGGCGCTCAGCCGAAGAGGTCCATGCTCGCCCGGGCCCAGTTGACGAGGGGGTCGGCGAAGAGGCCGAAGATCACCGTCAGGGAGGCCAGGGCGACGAGGAAGCCGGCGAAGATCGGCTGCGGAGCGGCGTCGCGCTCGGAGGGCGCCTTTAGGAAGAGCAGCTTCGCGACGCGCATGTAGTAGAAGAGGCTGACGACCGAGTTCAGGGCGGCGACCACGACCAGCCACTGGTACCCGCCCTCCCAGCACGCGGCGAAGAGCACGTACTTGCCGTAGAAGCCCACGGTCGGCGGCAGGCCCGTCAGGCTGACCAGGAAGGCGACCATGGCGATGGAGATCGCCGGGGCCTTCCAGCCCATGCCGGCCAGGGACTCGTAGGTGTCCTTGCCGGTGACGCCCTGGAAGTAGAGCAGGAAGCCGAAGGCTCCCAGGTTCATGAAGTAGTAGGC
>JAJFFA010000438.1 GCA_021776885.1 Planctomycetota bacterium | reverse complement strand
AGCCCGCCGCCAGGAGCAGCGCCAGGCACGGGAAGTGGGTGCGACTCGAGATGCGTTGCATGGACGCGGATGCTGCCGCCCCACCCCGGCGGCCGCAAGCCCGGCCCGCGTCGACAGGTGCCGCCCGGCCCGCCGCGCGCTACCCTGCGCCCGTGACCCTCGCCTCCGCCGTCGTGCTCCTGTTCCTGGTCGTCGACCCCTTCGGAAACATCCCCTTCTTCGTCGCGGCCCTCGAGCGCGTCGCCCCCGAGCGCCACCGCCGCGTCGTCTTGCGCGAGCTGTGCTTCGCCCTGGCCGTCATGCTGGCCTTCCTGTTCCTGGGCGGGCCGCTACTCAGCGTGCTCGACATCTCGGAGCCGGCCCTCTCCCTGTCCGGCGGCGTGATCCTGTTCCTGATCGCCCTGCGCATGATCTTCCCCCCGCCGGAGCGCGGGCAGGCGGACGAGCTCGAGGGCGAACCCTTCCTGGTGCCCCTCGCGATCCCCTACATCGCAGGTCCCTCGGTGCTGGCCGCGGAGCTGCTCCTGATGAGCCGCGAGCCGGAGCGCTGGCCCACCTGGCTGGCGGCGGTGCTCCTGACCTGGCTCGCCACCGCGGGTATCGTCCTGGCGGGCAGCCGCATGGCGCGGCACCTGGGGCCCCGCGGGCTGATCGCGATCGAGCGCCTGATGGGCATGCTGCTGGTCGCCGTCAGCGTGCAGATGCTGCTCAACGGGCTGGACGCCTACCGCGCTGCGAACGGCGGGTGAGGGCCTTCCGATCCCCATTCTTGGGCCCCGGATTGCGAGGACCTGGACGGGCCCGGTCCGGGAGCTGACGCTGGCCTCCGAGATCCGTAGACTCTCCGCAGTTCACCTGTTCCACACCCCGACGCTCTGCCCTTGATCGCCCTAGACCCCGCCCTCGCCCTCGCCCGCTTCCAGGACCCCGAGCCACGGTCCCGTTGATGGAGAGTGCCGAGGGGGTAAAGAAAGGGCTGCGCTGGCGCGAGAACCTCGCGCCGTCCGTGGTGGTGCTGTTGATCAGCATTCCCCTGTCGATGGGCATCGCCATCGCCTCGGGCGTGCCCCCCGCCCGGGGCCTCGTGACGGCGGTCATCGGCGGCATGGTGATCGGTCGCCTGGCGGGCAGTCCGCTGCAGATCAGCGGCCCTTCGGCCGGGCTGGCGGTCATGGTGCTCGACACCGTGAACCGCTTCGGCCTGGAGGCCCTGGGGGTGGTCGTGTTGCTGATGGGGCTGCTGCAGGCCCTGGCCGGTCGCCTGAAGCTGGGGCAGTTCTTCCGCGCCGTCTCGCCCGCCGTGATCAACGGCATGCTGGCCGGGATCGGCGTCCTGATCTTCTCGGCCCAGTTCCACGTCGCGGTCGACGACGCCCCGAAGGGCAGCGGCCTGTCGAACCTGCTCAGCATCCCCAACGCGATCTACAAGGGCTTCGTCCCCATCGAGGGCACGGCCCACACCCAGGCCGCCATGATCGGCCTGACGACCCTTGCGGTGCTCGTCCTGATGGGCGCCCTCAAGAAGACGCCCCTGGGCAAGATCCCCCCGGCCCTGGCGGCCGTCGCCGTGGCCTCGGCCGCGGTCGCGCTCTTCGACCTGCCCATCCGGCGCGTCGACATGCCGGACTCGTTCCTGGCGGCCCTCGCGCCCCCGCAGGCGTCGCAGCTCTCGATGCTGCTCGACCCCGCGCTGCTGCTGACGGCCCTGACCCTGGCCTTCGTGGCCAGCGCCGAGACGCTCTTGTGTGCCACCGCGGTCGACGCGATGCACGACGGAGAGCGCACGAACTACGACCAGGAACTCTTCGCCCAGGGCGTGGGCAACGCCCTCTGCGGTCTGGCCGGGGCGCTCCCGACGACGGGCGTCATCACGCGCAGCACCGCCAACGTCCAGGCCAGGGCCACGACCCGCGCCTCGGCCATCATGGTCGGCTTCTGGATGCTGATCCTGCTGGTCCTGTTCCCGACGTTCTTCGAGGTCATCCCGCGCGCCAGCCTCGCGGCGCTGCTGGTCTACATCGGCTACAAGCTGGTGCGCGGCCGGCCCTACGACGAGCTGCGCGCCCACGGACGCTCGGAGACGGCGATCTTCCTGGTCACCCTGGGCACCATCGTCGGCGTCGACCTCCTGACCGGCATCGTCACGGGCATCGCCCTCGCGACCATCAAGCTGGCGGTCTCCTGGGGACGCAAGTTCCACCGCTTCGCCATCGAGCGTGTGGAGGACGGCGACGTCACCCACCTGCACCTGAAGGGCGCCGCCTCCTTCATCCGCCTGCCGCGCCTGGCGTCCACCCTCGAAGCGATCCCCGAAGAGCGCGAGGTGCACCTGCACGTCGAGGAGCTGGACTTCATCGACCATGCCTGCCTCGACCTGCTCGACCGCTGGGAGTGCGGGCGCATCAAGTCGCGGGCTGCGGTGCGCGTCGAGTGGCAGACCCTGCGCCACCGCTATCACGCCGGCAACCGCCTCGACCCGGTCCCCGAAAAGCACGCCGAATCGCCCTCCGACTCCCAGCTGCTCGACTTCTTCGTCGAGGAGCGGGTGCTGATCGGGCCGCACCTGGCGGACAAGTGGGACGCGATCCGCACCCTGGGCCAGGGCCTGGCCGCCTCCCTGGGCGTCTCCGCGGACGACCTGGTCGCGAGCGTCGAGGAGCGTGAGCGCCAGGCCCCGACCTACCTCGGCGAGGGCCTGATGATCCCCCACGGGACCCTGCCCGATGGGCACCCGATGGCGGGCATGATCGCCCTCTCGAAGGAGGGCTGGGAGTTCAACACGGCCGACGGCGAGCGCGTGCACTGCATCGTGCTCCTGGCCACGCCGGACAACGAGGCGGCACGCCACCTGGCCGTCCTGGCCGCCTTCGCGCGCCTGTTCCACAAGAAGTCGGACCTGCGTACGCGCTTCCTCTCCGCGCAGACGCCGGCGGAGGCCCTCTCGGCCCTGGCGGACGAGGAAGCCGCCTCGGTCAACTTCGCCTTCGAGAGCCGCGAGGCCTGACCCATCGCGTGCTGCCTGCCCGCGCTGCGCCGAGTATCCTGGGTCAGATGCCGTCCTCTCCTCCGCGCTGGGGCTTTCCGCTCTGGGCCGCGACCCTCGCGCCTCCGCTCGTCTTCGCCTGCGCCTCCTTCGTCGCCCAGGGGGGCTACGAGCACCCGTCGGAGTGGCGCACCCTGGGCAGCTTGACCCTGGTCGCCTGGGTGCTCTCCGCCCTCGGCGTGCTGCTCATCGCCCGACCGCTCCTGGCCCGCGAGTACGCGCGCCGCGGAGGCCTGCGGCCCGCGCTGGTCTTCGGCGTAGCCCTGCTGGGCGGCGCGCTGATCCTGGCCGCCTTCGGCAGCCTGCTGGCCTCGAGCCTGCGCGGCGCCTTCGGCACGCAGAAGGAGTTCGGCCTGGACAAGCTGGCCTGGATCGCCGCCGCGGGCGCCGTCTCCGGCCTGGCCGCAGCCACGGCGTTCTGGCTCTGCGGCGGACGCCACTCACGGCTACGCTGAGGGGCTCGCCACCTCACTCCGACCTTCAACGGGAACGGTGAAGCGGAAGGTGGTGCCGCGGCCCAGCTCGCTCTCGACGCTGAGCTCTCCGCCGTGGAGCTCGACGATCTCCTTGCAGATGTGCAGCCCCAGCCCCAGGCCCCCGCGCTGGCTCGCGTCGCTCCTGTGCACCTGGAACGAGCGTTCGAAGAGCTTCGGCAGGGACTCCGCGTCGATGCCCCGTCCGGTGTCGCAGACCTCGACCTGGACCCCCCCCTGGGGCGCCCGGGCCGCGCGCACGTCGATGCGGCCCCCCGCGGGGGTGAACTTGGCGGCGTTGTTGACCAGGTTCGCCAGCACCTGGCCAATCCGGCTGCGATCGACCAGGACGTCCGGCAGCCCCTCCTCGATGCTGGTGGTCAAGCTCAGCCCCTTGGCCTCGACCGTCGGAGTGAGACTGCCGACCGTCTCGGCCACCGCCAGGCTCAGGTCGCCACGCTCGAGCCGGGCCGTGAACTTGCCCAGGTCGAGGCGCGCCGAGTCCACCATGTCGTCGATGAAGCGACGCAGCTGATCCGCGCCGCGCTGGATGTGTGCGACGCACTCCGCCTGCCCTTCCGTCAGCTCGCCAGTGAGGCCGTCCGCCAGGATGTTGGCAAAGTCGTGCACGGCGGTCAGGGGCGTCTTGAGCTCGTGCGCCAGGTTGCTCTGGAAGTCGCTCAGCTCCCCTCGCCGGCGCTCGAGTTCGATGTTCTTCGCGCCGAGCTCGGCCTGGTAGCGGCTGATCTCGCTGCGCAGGCGCCCCTTGTCCAGGGCCGTTCCGATCACGCGCTCGAGGACCCCAGGACCCAGAGCGTCCTTCGTGACGAAGTCGGACGCCCCGGCGCGCATGACCCCCGCCACTGCACGCACATCGACGGTGCTCGACAGCATGATCACGGGACAGTTGTGGCCCGCACGCCGGATCTCGTCCAGGAGCTGCAAGCCGGTCAGCTCGCCCAGGCGGTAGTCGAGCAGGACGATATCCACGTTGCGGCTGGCCAGGGTCGACAGGCCGCTCATCGGGTCGGTGCAGCCGACGAACTCGACGTTCCACTTCCCGACCTCCTCCAGGTACAGCCGCGCCAGCTCGACGTCCGCCGGATTGTCGTCGATCCCGAGCACGGTCAGGGTCGGAACGGGGGAATCCGCGTCGTCGGTCATCGATTCGAGCTGCATGGTCGGGGTCGCCTGGGGAAAGGTCTTCTTGGACCGGGGGGACATGCAGATATCGAGGAGCGGCTACCTGAGAATGAAGGCATCCTTGCACTTCGCGTACATTTCCGGTGAGTCGCTAGGGCAGGGTCTGCGCCAACGTACGGGCAGCGACCTCGATGCCCGCCGGGGCCCAGTGGGTGTCATGGCGCCAGTAGGGCGGCCCCCCCTGCTCCAGGAGGCTCGCCGCGTGGAGCGCCGGATAGAGGTCGAGGGCCTGGATGCCACCCTCGCCCAGGCGCCGGGTCAGCTCCGCGCCGAAGGACCCGGGCTCGACGAAGCCCCGACGGCTGCTCGGCCTGGGCTGCAGGCGGTCGCGGTAGATCTCGAACTTGTCGGGCACCGTGACCACGATCAGGCGCTGCCCGAGGCGGGCGAGGTGGCGCTCCAGGCGCTCGCACGCCTCGACGAGCGCGTCCCCGCCGCGCGCCTCCAGGTCGCGCTCGGCGGAGGAGATCGCGCTCGTGTAGACCAGCATCGGTTGCCCGCGGAAGGCGTAGAGCCGCGCGGGCGCGCGGGTGCCGGGGTCGAGGGCCGTCGGCGGGACGAAGGGCGCCAGGGGAGCCAGCCATCCGCGCAGCGGGCTCGAGCCCGTCCAGCGAGCGTCCAACCAGGCGCTGGCCAGCGTGAGGTCCTGCCAGACCTCGCCCAGGGAACTGGGGCGCGCGGGCAAGAGCTCCCCGGCGGGCCCGAGTCGCTCGATCAAGTCGCGCATTTCCCGGGTGCTCCAGGAGCGCTGCACGACCCCCCAGACGACCGTCCGCGGCCGCCCGTCGGCGAGGACGCCCGAGTCGAGCAGCTCCAGCAGGGAGGCCACCGGTCCCGCTCCGAAGCGGGCGGCGTTGTAGACGCGGCGCCCGCTGAAGCGCGCGAGCTGACCGGCGAACTGCTGCTCGGGCGCGCCACCGATGGCGAAGAAGCTGGCCCCGCAGACGATGACCTCGGCGCGCTGGCTGCGGGGCAGGAGCAGGCCGTGGGGCGGGTCCGCGGGACGCTCGCCCGGCTTGTCGCCGGGGAAGTCGAGGCCGTCGTAGCGCGGCAGGCCTGCCATGCGCAGCAGATCCCCGGGCTCCGACACGTGGGCCTGGGGCAGGGACACCAGTGAATTGGCGACGAGCAGCCGCGCCACGCCCTCCGTGACGAGCACCAGGACCCACGCGAGGGCGAGCCCGGCCAGCCAGAGCCGGCGGCGCCCCGGCGCCAGGGCGGCGTGGGCGGCCAGGAGGCGCGCGAGGTCCGGATGCTGCTCGGCCATCAGAACTGGAAGTAGAGGAAGGGCACGGCGCGGTAGGTCAGCACGGCGAGCAGCGCGAGGGTGCAGGCCAGGGCCTCTCCCACCAGGCGCCGCGGGCGCAGGTCGAGGGTCAGCTCCCAGGTGTTGGGCGTGAAGAGGCACACGAGGTAGCCCAGGGGCAGGAGAAAGAGGCTGACCTCGGGCACGCGACGCAAGTCGAAAGCGCTCGGGGTCGAGCCGAACCCGAAGAGAGCGCGCAGGACTTCGAAGCACTGGCCCCAACCCTCGCTACGGAACGCGACCCAGCCCAGCAGCACGAGCAGGTGCGTGGAGAGCAGGCCGCACCAGCGTGGCGCGCGCTGCAGGGGATGGCGCTCGCCCAGGGCGCGCTCGAGGGCCAGCCACAGCCCGTGCCACGCACCCCAGGCCAGGAACATGGCACTGGCCCCGTGCCACAGCCCACCGAGCAGCATCACGCTGAAGAGGTTGGCGTAGGTGCGCAGGGGGCCGCGGCGGCTGCCGCCCAGGGGGATGTAGAGGTAGTCGCGCAGCCACGACGACAGGGAGAGGTGCCAGCGCCGCCAGAAGTCGGTGATGCTGATCGACTTGTAGGGCGAATTGAAGTTCTGCGGGAAGCGGAAGCCGAAGCCGAGCCCCAGCCCGACCGCCATGTCGCTGTAGCCAGAGAAGTCGAAGTAGAGCTGCAGGGCATAGGACAGGCTGCCGGTCCAGGCGTCGAGGAAGCCCGGGCTGCCGCCACCGAAGGCGGCGGGAACGCCCAGGGCGAAGGTGTCGGCGAGGAGCACCTTCTTGGCCAGGCCGAGGACGAAGAAGCGCGCGCCGAGGAGCCACTTCTCGGACCCGTGGTCGCGCTGCAAGAGGTCGTGCTCGACCTGGGCGTAGCGCACGATCGGCCCCGCGACGAGCTGCGGGAAGAGGGCGATGTAGGCGGCGAAGTCGACGAAGCTGCGCGCCTCGCGGGCCTCCCCGCGGTACACGTCGACCGTGTAGCTCAGGGCCTGGAAGGTGAAGAACGAGATGCCCACCGGCAGCACCACGTCCAGCACGGGCACGACCCGCGCGGCGTCGGAGCGCGCGAGGCTGAGCAGGGCATCCAGCCAGTCCGCGAACATGCCCCCGTACTTGAAGAAGGCCAGCAGCGCCAGACTGCCAGCCACCGAGGCCTGAAGCCACGCCTTGCGCCGCCGCGCCGCGCCCCGGGCGATGCGCCGCCCGCAGAGGAAGTTGAACGCGGTCAGCGCCAGGAGCAAGGCGCAGTAGTCGAAGCGCCACCAACCGTAGAAGGCGTAGCTGGCCAGGGCCAGCCAGGCGTTACGCCAGCGCGCGGGCAGGAGGGCGTAGACGCCCAGGGTGGCGGGCAGGAACCAGCAGAGGAAGGTGTAGGTGCTGAACGCCAAGGCGGGGAAAGAGGGGGCGGGGCGGAGAAGGGCGGGGCGGAGAAGGAGGGTGTGGAGGAGGAGGGTGCGGAGGAGGGGGTGCGGAGGAGGAGGGAGAGACCGAGAGGGGTGCCGGACCTCCTGGCCGACGGGCACACGCCTCGCCGGCGCGGGCTGCGCACGCTACCGGCTCGAGATGACGCATGCGAAGGTTGCGCAAGGGTGGTGATCTTCCATGCCGTTTAACGCGCGGCTTCGCCGCTGGGGGAAAGGCTCGGCTGCGCCTCGCTTCCCCCGAACGGCGCTTCGCGCCGGGGCCGAGCTGCGCTCGGCCGGGTCAGGACGGTTCGGGCGGTTGGAGCGAGGGCCAAGGACGGTCCTGGCCGTTGGACGACACGGTTCGCGCGCCATCTCGTTGGCGTGCCGGTCCAGCGGCGCCGTGAGACGCACGGTCGAGGTCCGCACTCGCTGCATCCCGACGCGCTGGGCACGACACGCGCACTCCGCATGCGCCGAAACGCCGTCGTCCAGCGGCCTGGACCGCCCTTGGCCCGGGTTCCAGCCCCCCCGAACCGTCCTGACCCGGCCGAGCGCAGCTCGGCCCCGGCGCGAAGCGCCGTTCGGGGGAAGCGAGGCGCAGCCGAGCCTTTCCCCCAGCGGCGCAGCCGCGCGTTAAACGGCATGGAAGATCACCACCCTTGCGCAACCGTCGCTCACTCCATCTCGAGCCGGCAGCGGGCGCAGCCCGCAATGGCGAGGCGCATGCCCGTCGGCTCGGAAGCGCGGCAAACCCCCCACCGAATGGCTTCGCTTCGCGAAGGATTGGCCTGCAGCCGGCACGGCGCTACGCGCCGGACGCGCCTCGGCCGGCGCTACCGACGGCAGACCGCCGGCCTGCACGTGACGGGAGCGCCAAAGAACGAGGCGACCCGGGTGAGAGGAACGGACAACGGCGCCGTGAGACGCCCGGGCACTCGACGCACGCACACACGACCCGCGACCCACCATGTACGTCTCACGACGCGCTGGACCAGCGCTAGCGGGCGAATACGCCGTCGTCCAACGACGCCCTCGTTCCAGCCGCCCGAACCGTCCTGACCCGGCCGAACGCAGCTCGGCCCCGGCGCGCAGCGCCGTCCGGGGGCAGCGAGGCGCAGCCGAGCCTTTCCCCCAGCGGCGAAGCCGCGCGTTAAGCGGCCACGAAAATCACCACCCTCGCGCAACC
>JAJFFA010000437.1 GCA_021776885.1 Planctomycetota bacterium | reverse complement strand
CAACACCGCCCCCCCGCCCTCGCCCCCCCGCCCCATGGTGCCTTTGCATATAACCCTTCTTGCACCACAGGTCCGTTGGCGACGGGAGTGGGCGGGCGGCGCTCGCTACCAGAGCCAGAGGACGGCAGGCCTCTCGTGCAGGTGGGAGTGCTAGGGGTTTGCGACACGCTGAAACTTGACCGAACAGTGAACTTCGTGGGGCCTAGGCAGCCAGGAGCGACTCGCAGCCGAAGAAGCGGGGACCGCCGCCGCCGCTACAATAGACGGATGAAGTTCCTCTTCGCTCTGCTGCTCTCCGTCGCGGTCGAGGAAACTCGCCCGCCCTTCGTGTGCCGCACGTCCGAAGCCGGAGTCGAGGCCTTCGGTCCACCCGAGGAGGGCGCGAGCTGCCCGCTCGAGGGCCCCTGCGACGACCCGCTGGTGCGCGAGACCTTCTCCCTCGGCCCGCACGTCGTGCCCAAGGTCGTGCGCGTGCGCATTTTGATCTTTCGCGAGGACGACGGCAGCAATCCCGCGGCGAGCGCACAGGACGTCGAGCGCGAGATGCAGCAGCTCAACGAGCACTTCGCGCCCTTGCGCGTGCGCTTCGAGCACGTCTGGGAGTTCATCGACGACTCGCAGTTTCGCTACACCGCGAACTTCCCGGAAGAGATCCAGATGAAGCTCACCTACGCCCAGTTCGCGCTGCGCCGCTGCCACGTCTACGTCACGGGCAGCAGCGCCAACTACGGCGCGTACCCCTGGTGGCCGACGGCCACCGGCAAGCGCGGTGGGATCGTGATCAACGAGCTGCCGTTCACCACGCCGCAGGCCGTCCTGACCCACGAGTTCGGCCACAACCTCGGCCTCTGGCACACCTTCCGCGGCTCCGACGAGGTCGATCCCTGCTCGGAGTGCTACGAGGGCGCGGACGGAGCGGAGGGGGACACGACGGGCGACTACTGCTCCGACACGCCGCCGACGCCGCTGCACGTGTCGTGCAGCGACCCGACCGGCAGCGACACCTGCAGCGGCCTGCCCTGGGGCGACGTGCAGGAGACGAACTTCATGAGCTACAGCATCGGCTGCTGGAGCCAGTTCACCCAGCAGCAGGCCGCGCGCATGCACTGCTGGCTCGGAGACCAGCTCGCGACCTGGTGGCGCTGTGGCGCGGACCTCGACGACGACGGCGACATCGACCGCGCCGACCTCGAAGAGCTGCGCCTGGCCTTCGGCCCCAACCCCGGCCACCCGGCGGACCTGGACGGCAGCGGCGTGGTCGACGCGCGCGACGCGCGGCTCCTGATCGCCTCCCACAGGGCCTGCCCCTGAGCCGCCGGCGCCCTCTCGCGCTTCGATTCAAGTCCCGTGCCGTCCCGGCTCGACATGGCCTGGATGAAGCAGCAGCGTCCCGCCCTCCTCCCGTGCCTGGTCCTCGCCACGCTGCTCTTCGCCGGCTGCGCGACGACCAGCGAGAAGATCCCCGGACTCGATTCGACCGGCCACTGGAAGGCCGAGGTCCAGAGCAAGCTCGGTCCGGCCGTCGACGTCGCGATCCAGCGCGACGGCTACGCCATCGCGCGCGTCGAGCAGCGCTTCATCCGCGAGCGCCGGCGCAAGAAGCACTTCAGCTCCCTCGAGCATCGCTGGGTCCTGTGGGTCAAGCTGAACGGCCCGACCCTCGCCGACTCGGACCAGATGGCGCGCGAGCTGACCGAGATCACGGCGCTCCTGCCCGACGGCCGCCAGCTGCTGCTGCCGGCTCGCGGTCGGACGAACGAGCGCCAGGTCAAGTTCATGGCGCCCTACAACCAGGGCGAGGACCTCGCGCCGGGCCCGGTCGCCTTCGTGATCGACGGGCACCGGATCGACCTGCCCGCGAAGTAGGTCGGCGCGGCGAGCGCGCGCTCGCCCGGCCCCGTCGCCGAGGCGTGGCGCCCCGCCCCCTTCCGGGCACCGCATCGTCGCCGGTTCCATGCTGGGCGAGCGCGAGCGCGCTGAGGTCCGACCAGCCGGCGCCGGAGCCGTTTGTCGGAGTTCAAGTCATCTCTGATCGTGAGGGGCTCTAGCGGGTGCCCAGATGGGGGCAGCAACGATCCTTCTGGGCACTGCCGGTTCTCATCAGTCCTTTCTCGAAGTTCTCGAGCCGCTCTCGCCCAGCGCGGAGAGCAACCGCCCGCACTCGGATGTCTGCCGCGCGGCGTGAGCTCGAGTTCGCGGACCCGTTTCGACGCGACGGACGCACTCGAGTCGGCTAGCAGGCCGTGGCGAAAGTCATTCGGCGCCAGGAAGACGTCCTCTAACCCAGCTCGGCGCCTGAAAGCCTCGCCGAATCCACCGATTCGCCTGCGTTTCCAGGCACCACGCTGAGTCAGATGCCGTCGCCCTGGCACCGTAGCACTTTCACCACGGCCTGCTAGGTCGAGGCGCGAGGTGTTTCTATTGCAACCGCCGCATCACTCCCGTGACTCTGGCGGAAGAGCCGCATAGGACCTGCTCGCTCCAGCCGAGGGCGAGGCGACCGGATGGGTCGACGTTTCCCACGACTAGCCCCTCGACGCAGAACGGCGCGTCGCTGATGAACGGGCCGAGACCTCCGTCGAGCGGCACGAAGGTCTCGCCGCCGTCGGTCGACCGCAGCGCGACCATGCGGGCCGTATTGACGAACAAGACGCTGATCCCAACTTGGAAGGCGACGATGATGTTCCCGGCTGAGTCCACACGCGTCGCCCCAGACCCGACGAGAATGGGCTCAACCTCCCCTTCGAAGCTGACGGTCTCGCCCCACGAAAGCGCGGGGTCGACTTCCAGGCGGCTCACGCGGAACACATCTGGCCCTTCTTGGCTGAACCAGGAAACGAAGAACTCGGAGCCGCGAGCCAAGAGTCGCGGGAACTGCCCGCGAACATCCGGCAAGATCTCCTCGAACCTGTCGCAGGACGTGTTGCCCACGTCATCGGGCGCTGGGGATGTGGCTCCACTGGGGTCCAGGGCGATTCGCTGGCCAAGGATCGGAGACGAGGTCGACGTCGGAAGCTGGACCGACGCCGCGACCGGCCCCTGGTTCAAGGAGCGTCCGACGAGCACGGCGCGTTCGTCGTCTACCACCCGAAGGGATGTCGCACGCGGTAGCAGGTCACCCGTTCCAGCGGGAGATAGGGTCTCCGGAGAGCTCCAACCCAGACCGTCGAACAACGCGAGCCCATACCCAACGTACTGCTCCGGGTCTGGGTTGCCAAAGAGCGCGTCGCAGGGTTGATCTGGGGCGCAGTCCGCCAGACCCCACAACGCGACGACTTGTCCATTCGGTGTTCGGTCGACCAACGGCCAGCCGACGAAGTCGAGATCCGACTGCGAGACCTCTTGCGCGGGAGTCCAATCACTGCCGGGCACGCGCCACGCCGCAAAGACGGACCAGCGACCGAAGAAGGAGTCCGTCCCCGGGTTGGTCGGGTCGAGACGGAAGTCCGTCCAGGCCCACCACACGGCGACTGTCGTGCCGTCGTCGAGCTCCGTGATGCTCGGCGGGAACGAGATGTGATTGCCCGAGATGGCTTCGTCGAGCACCGGGACTGAGTTACCGGTCTCCCAGAGCGCTCCCCGAGCCCTTTGGCTGAGCCTCAGCTGCACGTTCGGCATGTTCTCGTTGACGGCAGCGCAGCGGGCACGGCCTACCAAGAACGACGCGGAGCAGACCTCTGGGCCGAACGAGGAGATGTGCAAGTCCGCTTGGTACAAGCGTTCGCCGGTCGTGAACAGAAGCTCCGGAGCCGAGAACCCCTCTCCGGGGCGCGCCTCTGCTACGCTGAGCGTCGGCATCTGCATCACCTGAGTCTCGAAGAGCGTCAGCGTCGCGCCGCCTGCAGTCGACGCCAGGCTCTCCACGCGGGAACTGAAGCTGACGAGTTCCACTCCACCGAGCTGCGGAGGCCGAACGACGAAGGTGGACGGCGCCGGAGGCAAGAGCTTGATCCCGTCGAGTGAGCGGATAGCTGAGGTCAGCTCGACCGTGTAGGTCGACTCGAAGCGTAGGGGCTGGCTCGACAGGAGCGTCACGAAGGGGCCGTCGACGACGACGCTCGCGACGATGTCAGCGTAGTCGTTCGTTCCCGAGTTGTCCTCCTCGATCCGGATCGTCTGCGGGCCGATCGTCGCAGGATCGATCGAGTCGTCGAACACGAAGGAGATCGTTCGTGCCGAGCCGCTCGGATCGAGTCCCTGGCTAGGCTCCGCGATGCTCCCGCTTCCAGGATCCTGGGACAGCAACCGAAGAGCCGGCGGAGGACTGTCACTCCCGCTCGAATCATCGATCTGGGTGAGTGCCACGGACCCGTATCCGCAGGAGACCAATCCGGCAACACAAAGCGCTAGGCAGACAGCGATACTCTTCACGATCTCTCCCCCGGTCCGGTCGGACCACCAGTGAGCGTAGCACGACCGAGCGCGCGGGCGCTCGGATGCAAGCGCGCTCGACCGGGCGCCCGGGTAGGGCAGGGGCCCGCCCAGCCCGACGATGACGGGTCTCTCGGACGGCCTCCGATTCGCCGCTTGCCTGTAGCGCACAGGTATCAAGAGGTCCATCTGTCGACGCCGTAGGGCGAGTCGTGACGCGGTCGCCCCAGCGGGACCCCGCGCGTGCAGGCTTGACGGCGTGTGACATTTGTCGCAGGCTGTGACGCAATGTCACACGCTCGTCCCGCGACCGGCAGCGCCCATGGCCTCTGAGATCGATCGACTCGCTCCGCGCGAGCGAGAGGTGCTCGAGCTCCTCTTGGTCCTCGGAACGGCGACGGCGGTGGAGGTGCAGGCCGGTCTCGAGAGCGCCGTATCCAACTCCACCGTGCGGAAGATGCTGACCCGCCTGCACGAGAAGGGTCTGGTCTCCTTCAAGATGGACGGCGCCCGATTCGTCTACCGGGCGACCGTGGCCCGCAGGAAGGCGAGTCGGAGCGCGTTGGCGAAGCTGATCCATGTGTTCTTCGACGGCTCGGCTGGCAAGGCGGCGCTGGCGGCCCTCGAGGAGCCGGACACGCGGCTCACCGACGCGGAACTCGATGAGCTCGAGGAGCTCATTCGCCACGCGAGGAAGCGCTCGTGATCGCGGCTGCCCTTCTCGAGGCGCTGGTCAAGGGCACACTGATCACGGCCATCGGCACCGCGCTGGCCCTGTGTCCCTGGCGCGCAGCGTCGACGCGCGTGGCCATCTGGGCGGCGACTGCGCTGACGTTGGTCTGCCTGCCTGCGCTTGCACTCTGGGGACCGCGCTGGTCGGGCGGAATCGAATTCGCACGGGAGGCCGTGCCTCACTCGCTCGTCGCGACGGGCATCCTGTCGTTCTGGGCGGCCGGCGCTTGCGTGGGCCTCGTTCGACTCGTCCGCTCCGAGTTCGCGCTACGCAGGCTCCGAGGAGGCTCGCGTCCATGCACCGATCCCCGCGTCTTCGATCTCCTGAGAGAGGCGCTGGGGCCGCGTACTCGACGTCGTCCAGAAG
>JAJFFA010000436.1 GCA_021776885.1 Planctomycetota bacterium | reverse complement strand
GGCGTACTCGCCATGAGCCGCGAACTGGCCGTCATCCACGCCCGCGAAAACATCCGCGTCAACGCCCTCTGCCCCGGCCCCCTCCGAACCAAGCTCTTGATGGACTTCCTCGACACGGAGGAGAAGCGCCAGCGGCGCCTGGTGCACGTCCCCATGGGCCGCTTCGGTGAGGCCAAGGAGATGGCGGACGCTGCCCTCTTCCTGGCCAGCTCCGAGTCGTCCTACGTCAACGGCGCCACCTTCAGCGTCGACGGCGGGATCACCGCCGCCTACGTCACCCCCGAATGAGCGCGCCCGACGAACGCGCGGGCGCCGGGGGCGTGCAGTACGCGGAGGTCGAAGAGGACTACTTCGAGCGCCGTGCCCTGCGCCCCTACGCGCGCGTCTTCCACCTCTGGGCCCTGGGGGTGGGGGCGGTCATCTCGGGCGACTTCTTCGGCTGGAACTTCGGCCTGGCCATCGGCGGCTTCGGCGGACTCGCCCTGGCCACCCTGGTGGCGACGGTCATGTACGCGGGGCTGTGCTACTCGATCGCCGAGATGTCGGCCAGCCTGCCGCACACGGGCGGGGCCTACTCCTACGCGCGCTCGTCCATGGGGCCCTGGGGTGGGTACGTCACCGGGCTGGCGGAGAACATGGAGTTCATCCTGACGCCGGCGGTGATCGTGGTCGGGATCGGCGGCTACCTGGGGGCGATCTTCGGCACCCCGGACAGCTGGGCGCCCCTGTGGTGGCTGGCGGCCTACGCCATGTTCATCGGCCTCAACGTCTGGGGCGTCGAGCTCTCCTTCCGCTTCTCCGTCCTGATCACGCTCCTGGCCCTGGGGATCCTGCTCGTCTTCTACATCGGCGCCATCCCCCACGTGGACTTCGAGCGCTGGGCCCTGAACATCACGCCGGACGAGGGCCAGACCCGCTTCCTGCCCCACGGCTGGAAGGGCGTGTTCGGCGCCTTGCCCTTCGCGATCTGGTTCTTCCTCGCCATCGAGGAGCTGCCCCTGGCGGCCGAGGAGTCCCACGACCCGCGTCGCGACCTGCCCCGCGGCATCCTCTTCGGGCTGCTGACCCTGGTCGTGTGCGCCTTCCTGACGCTCTTCCTGAACACCTCGATCGCCCCGGGTGCGGCGCTCCTCGGGGCCTCGGAGGAGCCGCTCTTCCTCGGCTTCCAGACCATCTTCGGCGCGGGCCTGCACACCAAGGTGCTGGCCTTCGTGGCGGTGGCGGGGCTGGTGGCCAGCTTCCACACGATCCTGTTTGCCTACGGGCGCCAGATCTACTCCCTCAGCCGAGCGGGCTACTTCCCGCGCGCCCTCTCGATCACGCACCGCACGCGCCAGACGCCCCACGTCGCTCTGCTGGTGGGGGGCGTGCTGGGCTACGGCGTCGCCCTCGTGCTGCACCTGCTCGGGGACGACCACCCGGTGGGCGCCGTGCTGCTCAACATGGCGGTCTTCGGCGCGGTGATCTCGTACATGCTGCAGATGCTCTCGTTCCTCTTGCTGCGCCAGCGCCTGCCGAACATCGAGCGACCCTACAAGAGCCCCTTCGGCCGCCTCGGTGCCCTGCTGGCCCTGGCGATCGCGGCGGTGACCCTGGTGGCCCTGTTCCTGTCCGACCCCATCTACCAGAAGGTCGTGTTGGGCGCGGCGCTCTGGTACGCCCTGGGTCTGGGCTACTTCGCCCTCTTCGGTCGCCGCAACCTGGTGCGCTCACCGGAGGAGGACTTCGCCCTCGAGGCCCTGCGCGCCGAAGCCGCGCGACGCGCAGGGGCGTAGGGGCGCCCCGTTCGCGTAGGAAGTGATAGCTAAGCTAGGCGCTCGTGGCCGAGCAGGCTGTGCCCTGGCCCGCCGCTCGTCCTCCATCAAGACGCTCGGTGGCTCCGGATCTGGGGGCAGGGTCCGCTCCCTCGCTCCCATCCCCGTCGCCCCGCCGGCCCAGGGGGGCTGAGGCCGACGGGGCGACGGTGATGGGAGCGAGGGAACGGCGCGCGGGTCCTGTCTTGGCGCGTTCGGGCTCACGCCGGCCGGGCGCAAGGCCCTGCCCCGTCCGCCCCCACAGCGCGACCAAACGCTTCGACATGCGTGACACGAACGAGCGCATGCCCCGCGACGCCTCGTGCGAATCCGCCTCGACGATCATGTGCACGTGACTCGACATCAAGCTGAAGTACGTGATCCGAAAGTCCTCGAGCGCCTTCATCGACTCGAATACCCCCCGCATCACCACCCACTCCTCCGTCTGCCGCAGGGAAGGAAATCCTTCCATCAGCTTGAGCGTCACGAGCTCCGGCAGGTACTTCTTGTACCGCTCTCTCGCCGCATGCGGCAACCCGGCCCGGCCAGACTTCTTCCGCCCAGCCCCACGCCGTTGCCCTCCCCAGCGCAGTTGCTCGAAGCACATCTGCTGCATGCCACTACTACGTAGCGAGCGGCGAAACGTAACGGACAATCTCCAGTAAACACCTATGCCGCAATCAAGAAGTTTGCGCCGATTTGACTACGCACCCGACAAGGATTCGGCGCTCGCGTGCTGCTCCAAGGCACTTTCGCCACGGTCTGCTAGGCTGGAAGCCTTCCCCGATAACCCCTTGCATTGAGGTGCACCCATGCGACGCACGACCCTCCCCTCCCTCGCACTGGCCGCAGTT
>JAJFFA010000435.1 GCA_021776885.1 Planctomycetota bacterium | reverse complement strand
GGTCAGGAGGCCGACGGTGTCGAGGGTCGTGCTGAGGGGAAGCATGCCGTCGGTCGACCAGCGCCCGCGCGTGGTCTTGAGGCCGACGGTCCCGGTCCAGGCCGCGGGCGTGCGTACGGAACAGGCGGTGTCGCTGCCGAGGGCGAGCAGGGCGGAGCCCTCCTGCAGGCTGACCCCTGCGCCGCTCGAGGAGCCGCCCGGAACCCGGGGCGTCTCGGCATCCCAGGGGTTCAGCGGCGTGCCCCAGTGCGGATTGGTTCCCAGCCCTCCGAAGGCCAGCTCGACCATGCGCGTCTTGCCCATGACCACGGCGCCCTGGTCGACGATGGAGCGCACGACGGGCCCCTCGCGCTCCCATGCGTCGGGCAGGGCGCGGGGGGTCCCGGCGTAGGTGCGGAAGCCCCCCACGCCGAAGAGGTCCTTGATCGAGACCGGCAGCCCCGCGAGGGGCCCCAGGGACGGGCTGCTCGCCCGGCCGCGGTCGAGGGCACGGGCGCGGGCCAGGGCCGCATCGGCGTCCCAGGCCTGGTAGGCGTCGAGGCGCTGGCCCAGGGCCGCGTGGCGCTCGGCGGCGAGGCTCGCGAGCTCGAAGGCGCGGGTCTCGCCGAGCTCCAGGGCCCGGTGGATCTCGGGCAGCGAGCGCTCCAGGATCGAGCTCATCGGGCCCATCCTACGAGGCCGGCGCCGGCGCGCTTGAAGCATCGTGCTCGCCCGCCGCCCGGCACGGCCGAGCCCCGATGGCGTAGGCTGCGCCCATGACAGCCCCCAAGTCGCGCGTCGCCCTCGGGGCGCTCTCCGTGCTCGCCCTGGCCCTGGCCTCTGCACCCGACGAGGCTGACCTGCCGCGGGCCTTCGTGTCCGGTGCGGGCTGGACGGAGCTCACCCTGGACGACTTCGTCAACGTCAACGGGGACGCGGACACCTGGGCCCAGGAGGGTGGCACGATCCGCTGCAGCGGCAAGCCCCTGGGCGGGGCGCGCTCGAAGCTGCCGCTGACGAACTTCGAGCTGGTGCTCGAGTGGAAGCACCACACCCACGCGGGCAACGCCGGGGTCTTCCTCTGGTGTCCGCTGTCGGCCTTCGAGGCCCTGCCGCCGGGGGAGCTGCCGCGCAGCGGGATCGAGGTGCAGGTGCTCGACCTGGGCTACGAGGAGAGCTGGGAGGAGTCCAAGGGTTCGCCCTCGGACTGGTTCACCAGCCACGGCGACGTGTTCCCGGTGGGCAGCTCCAGCATGCAGGCCTTCACGCCCACGATCGACTACGCGCGCGACGGCGGCACGTACACGGTCGGCCACCCCACGAGCGCGCGCAGCTTCCCCACCCAGCGCCTCGTGCGGCCGGCGGGCGAGTGGAACCACTACTACATCCGCGCCATCAACGGTGAGGTGCGCCTGTGGGTCAACGGCGAGGAGGTCAACGGCGGCAGCGAGTGCGCTCCTGCAACGGGCTACCTGGCCCTCGAGGCCGAGGGCGCGCGGGTCGAGTACCGCAACCTCCGCCTGCGCGAGCTGCCGTGACCGAACCACCATTACCGAACCAGGTTCACAACCACACACCTGGCCGGGAAGACGCCGAGAAACGCGTAGCCGTCCGGCCAGGTGTGTGGTTGTGAACCTGGTTCGGTAATGGTGGTTCGGTAGTCGTGCGTGGCTAGTCGAGGTCGTTGTCGACCAGACCGTTCAGGTGGTTCAAGGCGTCGCGGAAGGCGCTGCCCGCCGTCATGTCGCGCTCGACCCAGCTCGAGGCCGGAGCGGGCGGGGCCGACCAGGTGCTCATCGCCGGAGTCGCTCCGATGCAGAGCTCCGCGCTCGTGGTCCAGGAGATGAAGCCGATGACCTGGTTGTCGCAGACGATGAACGTCTGGAACTCGCAGCTCATGCAGACCTTGTCCCCGGCCATGCGGCCCGCGGTCGCCGCGTCTGCACTCGTGGAGACGAAGTCCAGAATCGCCTGGCCCTGGGTCAGGGGCCAGCCCACACCGCGCGAGTTGTAGTCCGGGGCCGCCGCAGTGCCACCATCCAGGGCGAACGCGGCCAGGGCCGGGAGCAGGTTGCGAACCAGCGCCCCGCCGCGCTTGAGGGTGCGCGTGCCCTTGACCGTCTGGATGATACGCATGTTGTCGCAGCCCGAGGCCGAGACGATCTTCAGGTTGCCCGCGAACCCGTTCAGGTCCGTCAGGTACTTGCAGCCCCACTCGACGACCGTCTCCCCCTCACGGATGCGCGTGATCGGGATACTGACGCTGGTCGTGTTGTCGCCGACGGTGTTGTCGACCTCGAAGCTGTCGGCGTCGCGCTCGACGTCGAACTCGCCGCGCACCGAGCCCACGTCCTGCTCGGACCACTCCTGGAGCACCACGCTGCCGAAGCCGCCGGCGCTGCCCCCGGTGCAGGTGATCTTGATCTCGTTCGCGGGCGCAGCCGTGAGGCTGGCGGTGCAGTCGCAGCCGGCGGCTGTGGCCACCGCGTTGTAGCGCTCCACCATCTTCTGCGCGCAGGCACGGGTGGTGCCGTCGGCGCTGAAGGTGATCACCTCCGAGAAGTCCCACAGCGTTCCGTTGGCGAGGAGCATGTGCGCGTCGACCTTCATCTTGTCTCCCTTCTGCCAGCTCCCCTCCACCGGGATGGTCAGGGTGCCCCCGTCGCCGAGGCCGAAGCGCCCAGGTAGGCGGAAGAAGCGTGAAGCGTTGGTCGCCACCGCGCGGGTGTCGAAGAGGCCGCTGCTCGCCGCATCCTGGAAGCCCGTGAAGGCGCGACCCTGCTCGGTCACGATCGAGGTGTCGCTGAACGGGGGCACCGGCAAACCGAAGCCCGGGGCGATGTGGATCGGGCTCAGGCCCGGATCGGTCACGGCGTCGAGCAGGACCCGCATCACGTTGCCGCGCACCTGCTGCACCTGGACCTGTCCGCGCCCGGCGCCGAGCTGGACGCAGTAGTCGAAGGGGTTGTTCGAGGGGAAGCCCGTCGAGTCGATCAGGAGCGTGTCGCCCTCCCCCGCCTGACCCGGGTTCACACCCAGGATCTGGAACGGCGGGTTGCCCGCCGGCCCACACTCGTCGGGCCGACCGTCGAGGTCCAGGTCCTGGCTCGCGCCGAAGAGAATGTCGCACTCGTCGGGGCTGCCGTTGGCGTTGCAATCCGGGCTCAGGCCCAGGGCCAGCTCGGCGTCGTCGGGGACGGCGTTCTCGTTGCAGTCGTTCGGGCCCAGCTGCAGCTCGTCGGGCACACCGTCGCCCTGCAGGTCCGAGCTGCGCCCCGAGCTCAGGTCGCACGAGTCGGGCGAGCCGTTGCCGTTGCCGTCCTGCTCTAGCCCCGACTGGATGTCGAGGTCGTCCGGAACTCCGTTGCCGTTGCAGTCGACCTCGCACTCGTCGGGAACGCTGTCGCCGTTCAGGTCCAGGCTCGTGCCGGCCGCGAGGTCGCACTCGTCAGCCAGGCCGTTGCCGTTGCAGTCGGCCTCGCAGTCGTCCGGCACAAGATTGCCGTTGCAGTCGGGATCGCACTCGTCCGGCACACCGTTCCCGTTGCAGTCGCTCGAGGTCGGCGTCTGGTCGCGCAGCTCCAGCCGCCAGCTGACCAGGCTGCCGAACTCGCCCGCGGAGTCGTCGAGCACGGTCAGGGTCCAGGGGCCGGCGGCGTCACTGCCGTCGAAGACCGAAAGGATTCCCTCCCCGCAACCCGTATCCGGACGCCAGCGCCCACGCAGGGCCCCACTCGGAGCACCCACCTCCTCGCGGTAGAAGTGCAGGGCAGGGCGGCCCTCGTCGTCGACGACGATGCGCACCCCATCATCGTCGTAGCCCCCCGGCTCGCTGCAGTTCGCGCGCCCGGGTCCGGCCAGGAGCACCGCCGCGAGGCCGTCGTGCTCGAGGATCACCGTCAGGTCGCCGTTGGCCGTGTGCGCGAGGTTCAGGCCCACAACGACGTCAGCCAGAACGAACGAGTCGGGTACGAAGAGGGTGTCGCTGGCCCCGATCGGGTCCGCGTCCGGAATCGCGAGGCCCGGTGCGCTACGGAACACCGAGAGGCCCGCGCCGCGCACGTCCACGACATCCGCAACGCCGTTGTCGTTGCAGTCGAGGAAGGCCTGGATGCCCGGCCCCTGGCCCTGGCCCGGGGCTTGCGTGACGGATTGCGCTGCGGCAGGTGCGCTCGAGGCGCTTGCGGTGAGTGCGCCCGAGGCGATCCAGACGAGGGCCCACTCGAGAGCGGGTAGGGACGTGGCGGAGTTGCGCTTCATGTTCTTCCTTCCTTGCGGCGCCGGGCGTCGGCGACCGGGGGCCGGAACCCCGGATATCGACGCGCACTGCCGCTTGCGCGGGACTGACCCCTGCAAGTGGCGCTCGAGTGCGCGAGCGGACAGGCAACCCGCCAATCCCCCGAGCCGGTCGCCGCCGCAACGAGAGCCGCTACCCCTCAGGGCCAGGTGCGGCGCGCCCGAACGCCGGGCGTTGCAGATCTGAGACGCGCGCCCGGCGGCGGGCCGCAGTGGGCGGCGGATCGCGTCGAAGACAGCAGGATGAAGCC
>JAJFFA010000434.1 GCA_021776885.1 Planctomycetota bacterium | reverse complement strand
CGCCAGGCGCTGGATGCTGCGCTGGTGGATCTCCGCGTGGCGCCGCGCGCGCCGGCTGCCGATGCGCACCTCGCCGAACATCAGGTAGAGGAAGACACCCAGCACAGGCACCGCCAGGATGACCACGATCCAGGCCAGGTTGGAGGAGGAGCGCCGGCGCCCTCGGCGCAGCAGGACGATCACCACGAAACCGCTCTTGAACAGGAGCTCGGCCAGGAAGAACAGTGCGGGGATCCATTTCTCGTGCGGCATCGGTCATAGTGTCGGGCCTAGGCCTACCCGGCGGAAGCTCCCCGCACCCGTCGCCCGCAAAAATCCCAGCCGCCGTGCCCGCGACGCTCTCCGATCCCCAAGCGCTCATCACCCTGGCGTACCTCGCCACCCTGGCCCTGCTCGGGGTCTATGGGTTGCATCGCCTGCTCCTGCTCTCGCGCTTTCGCTGGGGCCCGGGGGAGGAGCGCAGCGCCGCCGTCCTTCCGGCGGTCACGGTGCAGCTGCCGCTGTACAACGAGCGCTCGGTGGCGGCGCGCCTGATCCGGGCGGCCGGTGACCTCGACTATCCCGCCCAGTGCCTCGAGATCCAGGTGCTGGACGACTCGAACGACGACACCTGTGCGCTGGTCGACGCCGAGGTCGCGGCCCTTTGCGAGCGCGGGATCGACGCGGTCGTCGTGCGCCGCGCGGAGCGCTCCGGGTACAAGGCGGGCGCCCTGGACCTCGGCATGCGCAGCGCGAAGGGCGACCTCTTGTGTGTCTTCGACGCGGACTTCACGCCGGGGGTGAGCTTCCTGCGCGAACTCGTCGGCCATTTCGATGACCCCACCGTCGGGATGGTGCAGGCGCGCTGGGGGCACGAGAACCGCGACGAGAGCCTGCTGACCCGGGCCCAGTCGACGCTGCTCGACGGACACTTCGTCATCGAGCACAAGACGCGGCACGACGGCGGCCTGTTCTTCAACTTCAACGGGACCGCAGGCGTCTGGCGGCGCGCGGCCATCGACGAGGCGGGGGGCTGGCAGCACGACACCCTGACCGAGGACCTGGACCTCTCGTACCGCAGCCAGCTCGCGGGTTGGCGCTTCGTCTACGCCCACGCGGTCGTGGCGCCGGCCGAGGTGCCCCCGGGGATCGCGGCCTTCAAGAGCCAGCAGCACCGTTGGGCCAAGGGCAGCGTGCAGGTCTTCCGCAAGCTGTGCGGGACGATCCTCGCCTCGCGCGAGCCCTGGCGCGTGAAGCTCGAGGCCCTGGCGCACCTGACGGGCAACGTCGGCTACCCGTGTGTGCTGCTGCTCGCGCTGCTCCTGCCCCTGGCGGCGGGGGTGCGGCGCGAGGGCTTCCACATCTGGCACCTGGCGGCGTTCATCCTGTGCACCACCTCGGTCGCCCTGTTCTACGAGAAGAGCCAGCGCGCCCTCGGCAGGCCCCTGGGCCGGCGTCTGTGCGACACGGCCCTGGCCATGTCCCTCGGCATCGGCATGTGCGTCAGCCAGACGCGGGCGGTGTTCTCCGGGCTCTCGCGCAAGACGGGCGCCTTCGTGCGCACGCCCAAGCGCGGTGACGCCAGCGCGAGCCCCTACCGCGCCGTGCTCTCCGGCTTGCCCGGGATCGAGCTGCTCCTGGCGGCCTGGTTCGCCTGGGGGCTGGTCTCGGCCACGCGCCTCGGCAACTGGGGCTCCCTGCCCTTCCTGTTCCTGTTCCTGTGGGGCTTCGTGTGGGTCGGCGCCCTGTCGCTGCGCGAGGCGGTGGCGCGCCGGGCCTAGTCCGGCCCGGTCCAGATTGGCTCGGGATCCATGTCCGCCGTTCCCTTCGCCCTGCTCGCCCTCGCGGCCCTGGCCCTGGGCTATCGCTTCTACTCACGCTACCTCGCCGAGCGCCTGTTCGGGTTGCGCTCCGACGAGCCGGTGCCGTCCGTCGAGCTGGAGGACGGAGTCGACTTCGTGCCCACCGAGCGGCACATCCTGTGGGGCCATCACTTCTCGTCGATCGCGGGCGCCGCACCGATCCTGGGCCCGGCCATGGCGATCGTCTGGGGCTGGGTGCCGGCCCTGTGCTGGATCGTGTTCGGCGTGATCCTGATGGGCGCGACCCACGACTTCGGCGCTCTGGTGCTGTCGATGCGCCACGGGGGTCAGACCGTCGGAGCCCTGACCGAGCGCTTCATCGGCCCGCGCTCGAAGGTCCTCTTCCTGCTGATCATCTTCTTCCTGATCTGGCTCGTCGGCGCGGTCTTCGCCTTCGCCATCGCGGGGCTCTTCGTCGCCTTCCCGGCCAGCGTGCTGCCGGTCAACGTCGAGATTCTGCTGGCCCTGTGGATCGGCTGGCGCGGCTACAAGGGCAAGGGCTCGATCACCCTGCCGTCGATCGTGGCCCTCATCGGCTGCTACCTCTTGATCTTCGGCACGGCCACGGGCCACCTCTGGGTTCCGGCCGAGGGCACGCTCCTGCGCTCGAAGGACTTCTGGCTGGTGGCCCTGATGGTCTACGCCTTCGTGGCGAGCTGCCTGCCGGTCTGGCTCTTGCTGCAGCCCCGGGACCTGATCAACAGCCACCAGCTGCTGGTGGGCTTGAGCGCCCTGTACCTGGGCTTCTTCCTCTCGAACCCGACCTTCGTCGCCCCGCCGCTGGGCGAGCTGTCGGCCCTGCCCGCGCTCTTCCCGGTGCTCTTCGTCACCATCGCCTGCGGTGCGATCTCGGGCTTCCACGGGCTAGTCAGCTCGGGCACCACCTCGAAGCAGATCGCCTGCGCCCGGGACGCGCGCCCTATCGGGTACGGCGCGATGCTGTGCGAGGCGGCTCTGGCGGTCCTGGCGACGATGGCCGTGGCCTGCGGACTGTGGTCGGGGGAGGGCGGCCACCTGCACGCCTGGAACTACCTCGACGCCAGCGTGCACTCCGCGGTCCAGGAGGGCGGGCTGCCCCTGCCCCAGGTGGGCCAGGCGCTGCAGGCCTTCGTCAATGGCGCGGCGGGCTTCCTCGCCACTCTGGGCCTCTCCCTCGCGGTGGCCAAGACGGTGGTGGCGGTGCTGGTCATCTCCTTCGCCGCCACGAGCCTGGACACGGGCCTGCGCATCCAGCGCTTCGTCCTGGCCGAGCTGGGCGGCGTGTTCCGGGTCAAGGCCCTCGAGAACCGCTGGGTCGCGGGCGGCATCGCCTGCGGCAGCGTCCTGGTCCTGATCTACGCGGACTACGCGGCCGGAGCCAAGAGCCTGTGGCCCGTCTTCGGGGCGACCAACCAGGTCCTGGCGGCCTTCACCCTGCTGATCTGCGCCCTGTACCTGCGCAAGCTCGAGAAGCCCACGGCGGCCTACATCATCCCCGCCCTGGTGGTCCTCTCGATCACCCTGTGCGCCATGGGCTACCAGGTCTTGCACGACCTGGCGGCCGAGAGGTGGTTGGTCGGCGGGGTCGGCTCGATCATCGCCGTGCTGGCCGTCTGGGTCGCGATCGAGGGCGCCCTGGCCTGGCGCCGGCCCCCCGGGGCGCCGGAGTAGGGCAAGGAGGTCCGAC
>JAJFFA010000433.1 GCA_021776885.1 Planctomycetota bacterium | reverse complement strand
GCTCGTCGCGCATCTCCTTCAGAAGCTGGTCGAGGACCGTGCGTTCGTCCAGCAGGAAGAGGGCGTCGAAGTTGAGCTGGCAGACGGCGCACACGGGGCGCGCGCCGCGGTAGCTCATGATGTCCGTGCGCTCCAGGACGATGTCCTCGAGGCCGTAGGCGCTGGCGTCGATGGGCTCGCCGTCCTCGAGGAAGCCGAAGAACGACTTCACCTCGGAGGGCGTGCGGCGGCAGATGTAGCAGCGGTCCTGGCCGCGGGAGCGGTCGAGGGCGCTGAAGTACTGCTGGAACTCTTCGTCGAGACCGGACATGGATGGAGCGAACGCGGCTCAGGCCCCCGAGCTACGCGAGCGCGGGGGCGGTGTTTCGTTTCCCTCCGCGGGAAGCTGCGTCACGGCCAGGGGGGCCGCGGCGTCCTCGGTGACCGTGTACACGAGACGTTCGATTCCAGGGCCGAAGACCTTCTCCAGGTCGGCGATCTCGGCCTCGAGGCGAGCGCTGGGCAGACGCGGCTTGCGGCCCGGGGCGCCGGCCCCGGACGCGGTATCCGGGGGGACGATCGCGGCCAGGGTGCGGCCGTCCGCAGTGCGCCCGATGGCGCGCACCAGCTTGCCCTCGTAGCGCCCGCACTCGACCACCTCGCTGCCCGCCAGCTCGGCCGCCTCGCGGGCCAGATGTGCCAGGACCAGGTCGCGGCGACCCTCGTCGTAGAGCCGCCCGAAGTCCGGGCTGACGAAGTCCTCGAGCACCTTCGCGCCGCGGCCCGCGTGGACCAGGGACAGGTTGGGCTGCAGGTGGCGAAAGTGGAAGGCCAGGAAGCGGTCGGCGATGCGCCAGCGCCCGCGGCGCGAGCGCAGCGGATCGGGGTCGGTGATCGGCACCTCGCGCTCGACCAGGCGCAGCTCGCGCAGGACGGACAGGTACTTGCCGGCGGTGGGCGAGTCGACCCCGACCGAGAGGGCGATGTCGCCCAGGCGCTCGTTGCCGCGGGCGACGGCGGCCAGGATGCTGTTGTAGGTCGTCGGGTTGTTGAGGTCCGAGCGCAGCAGGAACGAGACCTCGTCGAAGAGGTAGCCCTCCGGGCGCAGGATCTCGCGCAGCAGGTTGTCCGTCAGGCTGCGGCGGTCGTCGAAGCGGCGCAGGTAGGCGGGCATTCCGCCCAGGATCGAGTAGGCCAGGATGCGCTGGCGCAGGGGCCAGCGCTCGAAGAAGGCCAGGCAGTCCTTGGGCTGCAGCGGCAAGAGGCGCAGCTGCCCCGTGCGCCGGCCGAAGAGCGGGGAGCGCTCGGCCAGGACCTCCTTCTCCATGAACGACACCTGGCTGCCGCACAGCACGAGCATGATCTTGGAGCGCTTGCCGAGGGTGTCCCAGAAGCGCTGCACCTGGGAGGGCAGGCCCTTGGACGAGTCGCACAGGTAGGGGAACTCGTCGAGCACGAGCACCAGGCGCTGGTCCCCGGCCAGGTCCGCGGCCAGGGCCAGGGCGGTCGACCAGTCGGGCAGCTGGACCGAGGCCAGGGCGTTGGGCGGCTCCCCCAGGCCCTCGAACAGCGCGGCCTGGAAGGCGCGCAGGTTGTCCTTCTCGCGCACCTGGGCGGCGAGGAAGTAGACGGCCCGTCCGCTGCTGCAGAAGCGCTGCAGGAGCTCGGTCTTGCCGACGCGCCGGCGGCCGTAGAGGACGAACAGCTCGGCCTGGTCGGACGCGAGCAGCTCGCCCAGGACGGAGAGCTCGCGGTCGCGTCCGAGGAACAGGTCGGGGCTCATGCGGGGCTTTCCTTGCGGGTCTCGAGGATCAGGGTGCCGTTGGCGCTCAGTCCACCGCGCCGCGCCAGCTCGAGCAGCGACTCGAACTCGCGCTCGTCCTCCAGGGTCGGCGCCACCCCGGCCAGGGCGCGGTCCGCGTCGAGGGCCAGGTCCTCCGCGCTCCAGGGCTGCTCCTCGAGGTAGGTCTCGACCGTGACGCGGCGCGCCTCCGCCGGCAACAGGGCGCGCAGCTCGGGGCCCGAGAGGATGTCCGCGTGGAAGCGGCCCGCGCGGCGGTCCTGGCGCTTGAGCCAGCGATCGGCGCGCAGCCCCAGGCGCTGCGCGGGTCGCGTCTCGTCGTACCAGGGCTCGGCCATGAGCACTCCGACCCGGGCCACGCGCCAGGCCTCGGCGAACGCCGCCCGGGGCGCTTCGAGGTGGTGCGGGACGTGACGCAGGCAGACCCAGTCCACCGAGCCGTCGGCCGCGGGCACTGCGCACGCGTCGCCGCGGGCGACGGGCAACCCCTTCGCGACGCAGGCGTCGAGGCCCTCGGCCCCCGGTTCGATCCCGTAGGCCGCCACGCCCGCCGTGCGTACGGTCTCGAGCAGGGCGCCCTGGCCGCAGCCGAGGTCGAGCACGGTCTGCGGCCCGCACTCGAGCAGTCGCAGGGCGAAGTGCCCCAGGAGGTGTTGGCGGTTGGCTTCCACGGACCCGTTCTGACGGGCGGGGAGGCTCCGATCAAGGGGGCTGGCAGTGGCAGTAATATACTATAAAGTAAACTACTGCGACGTTTACAGACTTCGGTGAGCCACGCTGGCGGCCCCGATGGCCCCCAGGGAGGGCGTTCCGGCGAGTTGCATGTCGAGCACCAGCTCCGCCTGCAACAGCTCCAGCGCGCGGGCCACGCCCTCCGCTCCGAAGGCGCCCAGGCCCCAGCAGTAGGGACGGCCGATGCACACGGCGGAGGCGCCCAGGGCCAGGGCCTTGAAGACGTCCGTCCCGCGTCGGAAGCCGCCGTCGATCAGGACCGGCAGCCGGCCCGCGACGGTCTCGACCACCTCGGGCAAACAGGCGAGGGTGGCGCGTCCGGCGTCGAGCTGGCGGCCACCGTGGTTGGAGACGATCAGGCCGTCGGCGCCGTGGTCGAGGGCCAGGGCGGCGTCCTCGTGGGTGACGATGCCCTTCAGGACGACGTGCATGCCGCAGTTCGCCTTGAGCCAGGGGATCATGTCCCAGGTCATCGCGGGGTCGACGACGGCCTCGTCCAGGATCAGGCCGTCGTAGTTCTCCTTGCGAGCGCCCGTGAGCAGGCTCTTCAAGAGCTCCTTGTGGCGCTCGCGGTTTCCGATCGCCGGCGTGTCGACAGTCAGCACGACGACGCGGCAGCCCGCGGCCTCGGCGCGCTCGAGCAGGCCCTGGGTGACGACGCGGTTCGGCGTGGGGTAGAGCTGGAACCACGGCGCGCGACCCGCCTCGCGGGCGATCTTGCCCACCGCGAAGCTCGACACCGAGGAGGCGATCATGCCGTGGCCGCGCAGGCCGCGGGCGGTCTCGAGTTCGCCGCGGGGGTGGAAGACCTCCTGGAAGCCGACCGGTGCGAGCAGGACCGGGGACAGATGGCGCTCGCCAAAGAGCTCGAGGCTCGTGTCGACGCGCGAGACGTCGACCAGGCGCCGGGCGCGGATCTCGAAGTGGCCGAAGGCGTCGCGGTTGGCGAGCAGGGTGCGCTCGTCGTCCGCTCCACCGGCGAGGTACGCGAAGGCCCCGGGCTCCATGCGCCGGCGCGCGCGCTGCTCGAGGTCGAAGACGTTGCGCGCGTCCCGGGCGGCGGGTGAGGTCAGCTGGCAGGCGGCGAGGGCCAGGGGCGACGCGCTGGCCCAGCGCAGGAAGGCACGGCGGGAATCCATGCCCCAAGTGAACGACCGGCCCCGGGGCGAAACAAGTTGCACTGGCTCGAGACCGATTCCGACTCCGCGGCAACCTTCAATCGACGGACAGCCCAGGCTCCCTGGTCCAGGGCCACCCTGGGCCCGATTCTTCACGAAACCATGAACGGCGAGGTCACCAGCCCATGATTGCAGCGCTACTGGCTTGGCTATCCCGCTGCGCGCGCCTCGAGTCCGCGTACGAAGTCATCGGTGTAGCCGCCCATGCGCTCCGCCTGCAGAGCCGCAGCTTGGAACAGGCGTGAGGCCTCGGCTCGCTCTCCGCGCGCCTCGTGCACCTCGGCCGAGAGCTCCATCCATTCGGGTTGTTCGGGGTGCAGGGAGCGCAGGTGGGCGCAGAGCTCCTCGGCCTCCTCGAGCTCATCCGCGTGCACCAGCTGTGTGATGCGCACCGCGAACTGGTCGATGTGCCGCTCGACCTCCTCGCGCGAGTAGCGGCGCGGCGGAACGCCGTGCAGCGCGGCGCGCACCTCGCGCCCGACCTGCACCAGGGACGTGCCCGCGAACCACAGGATGGTCATGTCGAGGAGTCCGGCGAATACGTCGAAGTCGTCGTTCCAGATGTGGGAGTCGATGCGCAGCTTGACCAGCACGGTGAGGTACGCAAGGGCCAGCACTGTGGCGCCCGCGTAGAGACCCAGGAGCCAGCGCGGGATGGGGCGCGCTCCGAGCACGCGCGGAATGCGTCGGTCGCGGAACTGCT
>JAJFFA010000432.1 GCA_021776885.1 Planctomycetota bacterium | reverse complement strand
CCAAGGCCCGGCGGAAGACCTTGGCCGCCTCCTCGTGCGATCCGCCCTGCAATAGTGCCGCACCCAGATTACCCTGGGCCTTGCCATAGCCGGGCCGGGCCTTGAGGGCGCGGCGATGGTGGGTCATGGCCTCCTCCAGCTTGCCCAGCGATTGGAGCACCGCACCGTAGTTGGTCAGAACCTCGGCATCGTTCGGCTTCAACCGTGTCGCCTTGCGCAACAGCGGAAGGGCCTGATTGAGGTCACCGCGCGACCAGTAGATCGCCCCGGCCAGACTCAACAGACCGGCGTCCTCGCCATCACGGACCAGGCCGCGCTGGCAAAGCGCCAGCGCCTCGCCGGTCCTGCCGGCCTGTCGCAGGGCGCTGGCCTGGTGAAGGGTCGCCTCGGACTGGCCAGCGGGCGCGGCCGGTGCAAAGCGGCCGGGCGTCGAGGTCCCCATCTGGCTCGGAAAGAGCCCGGGCGCGGCGGCTGTCCTGGCGGGGGACGCCCCCTGCCCCGCGCCCGACTTGCGTTGGAGCTTTTCCTGTTTGCGGCGGTCGCGGCGGTTCATGGACCCGTTCTTCCCACCGTCACATCTTCATCAGGGTCATGGGGTGCGGGACGTAGTCGACCGGCTCGATGCGGATCCAGGCCGTGGAGTTCTGCTTGCGCGCCTTGCGTTCGATCAAGTGCATCAAGGAGAACCGGCGGATCGCGACCAGGTCCATCAGCAAGCGCCGGCGCTGGGGCGACTGGGTCATGAGAAAGCGCCGCGGCACCTTGCCGGCATTGAGCTGGCCGATCAGCTGTTCGAGGAAGAGATAGCCCGACAGGCTGGTCGAGGCCGAGTCGATAAAGATCGAGCCGGACTCGGCGAAGATCGGCAGAAAGTGAAAGAACACGTCGAGAATCTCATCGGGGCCGCGGGTGATGTCGGCGAAGACCAGGTCGACCGGCTTTTCCAGAAAGCCATAGCCACGCGTGGCCAGGAACTCGTCGTCGGTCAGGTCGAGGCGCTCCTTGGCGAAGGTCACCTGCCCTTCCAGCGCCAGCAGCCGCGTCGCCTCGGCAATGAAGCCCGGATAGTCGAGGCCGCCGCGCGACAGGCCGTCGAAGGGCGCGGTCTCGCGCAGCGGCGCCACGGCCCGTCGCAGCTCGCTCGGATCTTCCCAATGACTGCCGTCGTCGATGGTCCAGAGCGCACCGGCGCCGTTTTCTTTCAAGGCCTGGGCCATCCAAAAGGTGGTCACCCCCAGCCCGGTGCCGAGTTCCACCAAGTTCTGCGGCATTTCGCGGCGGATCAGGGTATAAAAAAGCATCGAGATGTCGTCGCTGCCGTAGATCGTGCCCAGCCGATTGGCCAAGGCGATCAGCGGCACCAGGGCGGCGGCATCTTTCGGGCGGTCGGCATCGGACGGTTGGGACATGGGCTAGGAAATAGCCCGGCGGGTTGGGCGAGGTAAAGGGTTATACCAGATCTCGATATTAAGGACCTATTTGATGGGGGCAAAAGAGCCTCATGGGAGGCGCGGTGCTCATCTTTAATATGCCGTCTTCGAACGGCACCGGTCGGCAACCGGGCTTGTTGCGATTTCAGGACTGTTGGAGGGTGAGAACCACGAGCGACAGCACCGGAAGGCGGTGACTTTTGCACCGGCCGCCAAGGGTCAGCTTTCAGGGCCAGGGCGTTCGTCTCCGAGCCCGGCTCGGGTCAGGGATAGTTAGCCAATTGCTGAAGTCAGACCACGAATGATAAAATCAGCTTCATACGGCTTGGACCGGTTGAGATAGCGGCAAGTTGGAACGGCATGATCCCCAATCGAAACATTCGCATCATCCACCTCTCGGAGATGCCCAAGATAGCAACCATGCTTGAACGGTGGTTCATCGATGAGTGGACGCCTTGGTATGGGCCCAAGGGTCCCGGCGACGCTGAGAGAGACCTGGCTGCTTGCCGCAGCCGTGATGAGCTTCCGATCTGTTTGGTCGCCTTGAGCATGGACGATGAATTACTTGGCACCGCAGCGCTCAAATCCGAATCAGTAGGAAGTGAATTCGGTGTGGGTCCTTGGCTTGCGGCCGTGCTGGTGGATAAGGACCATCAAGGAAAAGGGATCGGGACGGCGCTCGTTGAGGCCATTGAGGAGTTAGCAATTCGCTTGGGGTTCAAATCGATCTACACCTCGACGGACACGGCCATGGGTATTTTGGAACGCCGAGGATGGCAAACTTTCGGGACGACCGACTCTCTTCGGGGTTCAGTAACGATTTATCGCAAGCTGGTCAGGGACGAGTCGACGCTGGCATGAGAAATTTCCGAGTTGGGTCATCTTCTACCGTCAGCGGCCTGACCGAGTGACTTCCGGGTTGGGAGGTAAGCCGGCGAAGTGCTCCGCGATGTCCGGATTCAGACGCTAACTCGCCTTTGCTGGTGGCGCCCCGCGAGGCCCGCTCATAGCCGAGGTTGTTGACAAAGTCGGAGCCGCCAGATTTTGTGCAACTATCGTTCTTTTGAACGGGGCTCAAAATCACATTGATTCGTCATTGCCCGCCACATTGAATCATTATTTCAAGAACTCAAAACCTTGGGACTTTTTCAACAGCCTCAGCCACAGGACTAAACCGCTCTCGCGGTAGTTTTTGGCGGCGTGTGGTGAGATCTGCGGGTTAACGGTTTGGGTCTGTCCTGTGTTGAGATTTGGGGTTTTCCAGAACCTTCATCTCAACACAGGGAGCCGACCCATGACTGACAAAGCCATCAGCCCGTTGCGCTTGCGCATGATCGAGGACATGGAAGTCCGCAGCTTCACGGCTTGCACCCAGCGAGGATACATCGTGGCGGTGAGGAACTTCACGGTTTTTCTGGGCCGCTCGCCGGACCGGGCGGATAAGGAGGATCTTCGGCGCTTCCAGCATCACATGCGATCTTCCGGGGTCTCGGCGTCCAACATGAACATGGCAGTCTCGGCCTTGCGTTTTTTCTTCGGCGTCACCTTGGGCCGGGGCGATGCCGAGGTTGGCATGACCCCGGTGCGCTTGCCGCAACGCCTGCCGGTGATCCTCAGCCCCGAGGAGGTCGCGCGGCTGCTCGATAATGCACCGGGACTGAAAGCCAGGACGGCACTCTCCTTGGCCTATGGCGCCGGCCTGCGCGCCTCGGAGGTGGTCTCGCTCAAGGTCACGGATATCGATAGCGCCCGCCAGGTGATCCGGGTCGAGCAGAGCCTGCCCCGGACCTGATCCGGGGGCAAGGGCCGCAAGGACCGCTATGCCATACTGGCCGATG
>JAJFFA010000431.1 GCA_021776885.1 Planctomycetota bacterium | reverse complement strand
TGAGCGCCTGGGTGTTGCCGACGGGACCCGGGTCGTGGGTCCAGCGCGGGACGAAGGCAGCGCCACCGGCGGCCGCGACCGCGTCGTGGCAAGCGAGCTCCGTGCGCCGGGCGGAGCTTCCGGCAACGGGATACTGCGCGAAGGAGAACAGGCGCCGCGGCGAGCGCCCGGCTTCGATGCCGAAGCCTGCGCTGCTCGCGTCCAGCCCGTCGTCCCTGAAGCGCGGCGCCTGGGGCCCGAGGCCCGCGCTCTCGAACACGAGCCAGGCGCGCTGGCCGACCTCGGTGGTGGCCCAGACCAGATCGTCGGACGCGCTGAACCTAACGTCACGGGGGATCGACGGCTCCCCCAGCGGGGGGCTCCAAAACCAGCGCAGACCTGGTGAGACGACCCCCTGGGCACACACCCCGCTGGCCAGGACAGCTGCGGAGAGGGCTCTGAGCAGGGGTAGGAGGGGGTTCGAGCGCACGCAGGGGCCTTTCAGAGAGGATGTCGCACTCGAAACCTATCCCGCTCTCGGGGCGGGGGTCGAGGGCAAGTCCTGGAGGTCCCCCCCTTAATATTGGCGTCGGCTGTACCCTCGAACAAACGACTTCGTCCGGCGAAGTCGGCTCTTTGGATCCGGTCCCCGCCTCGCCCTCCCAGGGGCTCGAGGCCGGACGCCTGTCATCGATTCCCAAGACAAGGACACCTGCCATGCATCGCATTGGAGAACGCCTCCTCTTCGTCGCGTCCTGTTCCGCGCTGGTCACCGGCGCCCTCGCCCAGACCGTCCCCGACAAGCAACCTGCCCCGCGCGTCGAGGAGAGCCTGCTGCTTCCCGTTCACCTCGCCAGGCAAGAAGCGACCCTGCCCTACTACGAGGTCAACGCGCTCGACGTCCCCTTGACCCCCGAGCAGCCTTTCACCCTGAACGTCACCTACGGCGACGAGACGTTCACCCTCGACCTGCAGCGCAAGAGCATCCGCGCCGCGAGCTTCGAGGTGCTCGAGTACGTCGGACCGGGCCGGTTCATCTCGCGCGACCCCGGCACGATCAGGACCTTCCTGGGCACGGTGCGTGAGGACAAGGGCGCCGTCGTCGCCGGCTCGATCCTGCGCACCGGCCTGCAGGCCGAGATCCGACTGTCCGATGGACGCGCCCTGGAGATCGAGCCCTCCTACACGGCCTTCGCCGCCGGCGACCGCTCGACCTATCTCGTCTATGACCACGGCAACCTCAGCCACGACGACTCGGCAGCCTGCGGCGTCGAAGGCGTGGACGACCACTCCCACGACGGACCGCCCCAGGAGGGCATCCCGAACGGCTGCGGCGGCGACTTCTGCCGCGCCGAGCTCGCCCTCGACCTGGACAACTCCTACTACCTGTTCTGGCAGGGCGACTTCAGCCTGACGCAGTCCGCCGGCGAGATGACCGCGATGGTCGCCAACGTGCAGTACACGCGCGACGTCTCGATCACCCACGCCATCACGAACGTGACGATCCGCTCGGGCGGCGACCCGGCGGGCTACGCCGCGGCCACGGGCACCTGCGACTACCTCAGCGCCATCAGGGCCGAGTGGAACGCCAACATGGGCGGCGTGCAGCGTGACCTCACGCATTTGCTGTCGAACCGCTTTGCGGGCGGCTGCGCCTTCGTCGGCGTCGTCTGCAACCTGCCCTTCGCCTACGGCTACAACGGACCGCCGAACTTCGCGGACAACGGCCTGGCCTGCATCGCGAACGTCCTGGCCCACGAGATGGGTCACAACTGGAACGCGGGCCACTGCACGTGTACCAGCCCGGACTACACGATGAACCCGTTCTTCCGGCCTTGCCCCCTGCGCTTCAACCCGGTGGGAACGATCCCCGACATCGCCGCCTTCCGCGACAGCCTGGGCTGCCTCGAGCCGACGGCCGTCAACGACGACTTCGCCGATGCGATCCAGCTCGTGAACGGCCAGAGCGAGTTCGGCAGCACGGCGATCGCCACCAACGACGGGACCGCAAGCTGCGCCGCCTCGGCGACGACACCCGACGTCTGGTTCTTCTTCAAGGCCGCCGCGGACGGCACCCTCGAGGCCACGACCTGCTCGGCGAACACCAACTACGACACGGCGCTCTCGATCCACGACCGCTTCGCTGCCGAGATCGTCTGCAACGACGACAGCGCCTGCCCCAGCAGCAATCTGCAATCCCGCGTCTCGACCGCGGTCACGGCCGGCGAGACCTACTGGATTCGCGTCGCGGGCTTCAACGGCAACGTCGGGAGCTACGAGATCTCGGTCACCGGACCGGCCAGCCCCACGCCCTTGAACGACGACATCGCGGACGCGATCGAGATCGGCGCAGGGGTCTACTTCGGTACCACCGCCACGGCCACCAACGACGGCAACACCACGGTCTCCTGTGGCGCAGCCAGCGCCAACAACGACGTCTGGTACCGCTACACGGCCGGCAACAGCGGCACCTTCACGGCCAGCACCTGTCAGGACAACGTCTCCTCCCCGCTGTACGACACGGCGCTTTCGCTGCACGACGTGAACGGCGCCGAGCTGGTCTGCAACGACGACTACTGCGGGCTCCAGTCCCGGGTCGAGTTCGACGTCACGGCCGGCACGACCTATTTCCTGCGCGTCTCGGGCTTCAACACCGGCGTGGGCGGCTATCGCCTGGCGGTGAGCTGCCCGGACGTGCGCAACGACGTGTGCAACTTCCCGCGTGCGATCACGGACGGGACCATCGTCGTCAACATGCAGGCGGCCTACCTCAACGACGTGGACGCCGGCTGCGGTCCCTTCTCGGACGAGCCGGACCTCTTCTACAGCTACACCAACACCGCGGGTTGCGCGGGCACGCTGACGGTCCAGACCTGCGGCAGCCACGACCTGTGCGGCGTCGACTCCGGCGTCGATACGGTGGTCTCGGCCTATACATCATGCGGTGGAGCCGAGCTCGCCTGCAATGACGACAGCAGCACGGACTGCACTCAGGCCGGGTTTATCCGAGACTCCTTCATCCAGTTCCCGATCGGGGCGGCACAGACCGTGCTGATCCGGCTCTCGCGCTTCACCCCGATCCGCGGCAAGAAGAACGTCTTCATGACGACGAGCTTCGCTCCCGATCCGCCGGCCAACGACCTGTGCGCCAACGCGCAGAACGTGGGCCAGGGCGTCTTCTTCGGCACCCTCAAGGGCGCGACCAACGACGGCGAGGCGAGCTGTGGTGCAGCTGGAACGGCGGACGACGTGTGGTACCGCTACACGGCGCCCTTCACCGGCACGCTGACCGTCACCACCTGCGGCACCCACGACATGGGCGGCCAGGACACGGGCAACGACTCGGTGCTCTCGATCCACAACGACTTCTGCCCTGGCAACATCGCCAACCAGCTCGCCTGCAACGACGACTTCTTCGGCTTCTGCGGAGCCGCCGACCAGGGCCTCCAGCGCGACTCGGCCATCCAGCTCGCCGTCAACGGCGGCCAGACGGTGCTGATCCGCGTCTCGTCCTTCGCGAACTCCGCCGATGGTCCCTTCCGCTTGAACATCGACATCGACTTCGCGACGAACTACTGCAGCGCCAGCCTGAACTCCACGGGTGCCGGCGGCGTGATCTCGGCCTCGGGCAACAACCAGGCCATGCCCCTCAACCTGACCCTGCAGGCTCAGCCCGTGCCCAACACGACGGGCCTGTTCTACTTCGGCCCGAACCAGCTCGCCGCCGAGCCGGACTTCGGCGAGGGCGTGCGCTGCGTCGGCGGCCAGACGCGCCGTGTCTTCCCGCTCACCGGTGGAGTGGGCAACGTGGCCACCTCGGTGCTGAACGGAGGCGCGGGCTACGCGAGCTCGATCGTCGCGGGTGCCAGCCTGAACTTCCAGTACTGGTTCCGCGAGACGATGAACGCCGGCGACCTCGACGGCGACGGCATGGTCGAGCCCTTCAACACCTCGGACGCGCTCAACATCATCTTCCAGTAGATCGGAGCGCTCTGTCCCTCACCCGCCCAAGCGTCGGGTGAGGCCATCCCACACGGGGCGGTGTCCAGTGGACGCCGCCCCGTCTGCAGTCCCTCGGGTCACCGGGAGACGGCCTGGCGCAGGGCCTGAGCGGTGGCCGCTACGCGCTCGGGTGGGGCCAAGGTCCCCGTCAACGCGTCCTTGAGCAGGTGGCCCGTGAGGACACAGACGCAGACGTCCTGCGCGCCCACGAGGCCCCGGCGCACCAGCTCGCGCAGGCCGGCCACGGAGGCGCAGCTCGCCGGCTCGGCGCCCAGCCCGGCCCGGTCCACGACCTGCTTGGCGGCGAGGATGTCGGCATCGGGCACGGCCAGGACGACCCCGTTCGTCTCCCGTATCGAGCGCACACCGCGGGCGTAGGACGCGGGGTTGCCGATGCGGATGGCGCTGGCGACGGTCTCGGCCTCGACCGGCGACAGGCCCGCGAAGCCAGCCTCGTAGGCGGCCGCGAAGGGGGCGGCGCCCGCCGCCTGCACCGCGGCCAGGCGCGGCACCCTCGCGATCAGCCCCAGGGCGTGGGCCTCGCGCAGCGCCTTGC
>JAJFFA010000044.1 GCA_021776885.1 Planctomycetota bacterium | reverse complement strand
GCCTTCCAGCGTGGCTTGGGCCCGCCGTCCGCAGGGGCCGGCCAGCCCTCGCGCTGGGCCGCACGGTCGCCGTCGTCGGCGTCCGGCTGGTCGTGCACCCGCCGCACCGCCGTCTCGTATGGCATGTCGATGCGCGCTTCGTCGAGGGCGAGCTTGATCCCGCGTAGCACGCTCGATTGTACGGCGACGATGTCCGCGCGCCGCGAGTCCGTCCACCAGCGCATCCGGATCGTGACCCAGCTCGCAGCCAGGTCCCAAACGAACGCCTGCGGCGCGGGCTCCGACTGGATGTCGGGGATGTCCTGCAGCACGCCCCGGATGATCTCGCAGGCCTCGTCCATGTCGTCGCCGTAGCCGATGCCGACGTCGTACTGCGAGCGGCGCTTGTCGTGTCCGGTCTTTACGAGCAGCGCCGTCGAGTAAATCTGGCTGTTCGGGATGACCGCTCTTTGACCGTCGTAGGTCTTGATAATTGTCGCGCGCGTAGCGATGTGCTTGACGGTGCCCTCGAATCCGCTGACCTCGATCTGGTCGCCCACTTCGAACGGCTGGCGCATCAGGATCAAGAGACCGGCAAGCCAGTTTTGCAGGATGTCCTTGAACGCGAATCCGATCGCGACCGAACTGACGCCCAGGCCGGCGATCAGGTCACCGGTCTTCAGCGAATGATACTCGATCGTCGCCGCGAAGAGGCCGCCGATCAGGAGGATCGACGTCTTCACGAAGCTGGCGAGGATCTCACCGAGGTTCTGCCGTCCGCGCGAGCTCGCCGTGCGGAGGATGAGCCTCTTGGCGAGCGTCGCCACGCCGAAGGTGAGCAAGAGCAGCACGAGCGCGACCGCGATGTTCGGCGCGAGTCGAATCGCGCCGTCGATCCAGCTGTCGACGCGCTCCAGAAGCGCACCCGGATCGATGTCGATGGTCTGTTCCTGATCGGCGGGCTGACCTTGGTGCAGGCGTTCGTTGGACATTCAGCCCATCGTGACAACTGCCGGGAGACGTTACAAGTCAGCGCCTCGATGTCACGGCGAGTCACGCGGAGTAGCGCGCGCCGTAGGCAGGGCGTCGCGAGGAGCTACTTGCTGGATTAGAGCGCAACGGGGGAGACGGGTTCGCTGAAGGCAGCCAAGTCTCGAACGACCTGAACGTCCTGCGCGAGTGTCAAACCCGCTCGCGCGCGTTCGAGAGCAAGACGCGAGTGGGCCGTCGCAGCCGCCCGGACGTACGGGTTACCGACCTCGGCGAGCGAGCGGAACGCTCTCTGCAAGCGCGCCGCGACCTCGACCGCACTGGCTCCATCGCGCGCGATCGAAGTGAAGGCGTCGTCGAACATGTCGCACACCTCGAGCTCGAGCACCTCGACACGGTCGCACACATCGACCTGGCGCGCGGAATCGACGGCAGGACGGCTCCAGTCGACGAAGAGCCGCACCAGGCTGTCGATGATCATGATAGCCGTGCCCGGGTCGTTCACGGCCGGGGACAGGGCGCGCCCGGCGATCTCCGAAAGGACGAGCAGGCCGAAACGCGGATCTCCGTCGAACGTCCGCGCATCACCGATCAGGAACGCTTCCCGGATCTTCTCGTCCACGGTCCGATCGGCGTCGCCGACGTCGCAGCGCACGTAGGCCAACACGCAGTCCGGCGCCGTGAAAGCTCCGGGCAACGCAGCGACAGCGATTCGCACACCCGCTTCATCGGCGCTGCTCTGCAGCGTTCTGACCTCGATGCGCTGCAAGTAGCCGACCGACTCGGCGTAGACGGGACGCCCCGTTTGTGAGTCGGGGCCGAGACCGAGGCAGCCGAGCGTAGGGGCGCTGCGGCGTTGCTCGAGGGCCTTGGCCGTCGCCGTCTCGACCTTCTCGATCGTCGACCCCAGCCGCCCCAAGCGCGCGATACAGTCGACCCAGCGCAGGAACGTCAGGATGACCACGACGAAGACCGCCAGCGTCAAGCAGAAGAGTGCGAAGCGACCAGGGACGCCGTAGACGTTCCGCTCGAGCGCGATCAGCGCCACGATGCTGTAGATGAACGCTCCGATGAAGCTCGAGAGCGCGTTCTGCGACACGTCATCTGCGATGACGAGCTGAAACGAACGCGGCGTCGCAGTCGCGCTCGCTGAGGAGTAGGCCGCGACCATCGAGCCGACCGCGAACGTCGCGATCACCAGCATGCTGGCTGCGATGATGTCGAGCAGAACCTCGATCGTTTCGGTCGAGACGTTCGGCACGTTTTGAGCCAGTCCCGGACGATCGACTGCCTCCACCGCGAAGACGAGCCCGACCGAGACCAAACACATGACGAGTGGCCTCACCCACAAGCGCTCGCCGACGCGGTGCAGCGCGAACCTCAATCGATCGTTCAGATGTTGATCCATCGGAGAGTGGGTGCGGAACGACCCGGGGACGTCGCGCCGATCCCGCATCGTATCGCAGCCCCACTCGCAGGTCGAGCGGCTGAACGTCGAGGAGAGAACGGTGCCACGTTGTTGCCCTCGCCTCGGATCGAGGCGCCAGTGTGGAGTTCACAGGCGGCGGAGTCGTTCACCCGGTCCTCCCGTTCCGGCGTGCTCGTCGCCGGTGACACGGGTCGCACTGCTGTCGTCGTACTCGGCGCCGACGACGACCAGGTCGCCCGAGACCCCGACCGGCCCGCTGTAGCAGTGGCGCGACCCACTAGGGCGTCGGTGCCCTGCGCGTCGCGACCGGGGGGCACGGGAGGCCTGGGGTCGGAGCGCAAGAGGTGCTCGTGTTCGTGAAGCCAGCCACCGTAGTGAAGTGGCACCGGAAGGGGTTTCGGTACTACTGGACGGAGCGATTCGAGGCGACGCCTGGACGTCCTCCGATAGGGGCGCAGCGGGCCGGATCGGTGAGGCCAGCGCACGGACGGTAGGGCTACCTCCCCCTGTTCCGCCCCGATCCCATGCGTTCCGAGGCCGGCGGCTCGAGCAGCTCGGGGTCGAGGCCGTCGAGAGCTGCCTGCACCCGCTCGGCGCCGCCCGCGTCGTCCGCCGCCTCGAGCCGCGCGACCAGCATCTTCCCCGTCTGAATCGGTGTCAGGTTCATGCCATCCGCCGTCCCCGCCGCTTCCGCGCGACGCGCGAGTGAGGCCAGCAGCGCCTGGGTCGCCTGCTCGAGCTCACCCCGCTCGAGATACAGCCGCGCGCGACCCGCGAGCGCCAGGGCGATGAAGTGCTCGCAGGAGTCCGCGCTGGCGCGGAAGCGCGCGGCGCTGCGTTCGAAGTGCGCGATGCCACGCGCGTAGGCGCCGAGCGCCTGCGCGTCCTGCGCCTCGCGCCGGTACTGCTCGGCCTCGACCAAGGCGGCGTAGCCCGCGAACCAGGCGATCTGCGTCTCCCCTTCGGGCGCGGCCGCGATGCGTTCGGCGTAACCCCGCGCCAGCCCCTCGGGCCCGCCCTCCCACAGGAGCTGATTGCGCAACCGCGCATGCAGCTCGGGGGAGTCCGGGAAGCGCGTCAGAGCGCCGTCCAGCACGCTCTTCGCCCGCGGCGTGGCACCGATCCAGTGCAGGAAGTCGTGGTAGCCGCACAGGCTGCGGTCGCTGACCAGGGCGTGGTCCGCGACCTCGGTGTAAGCCGCGTTCACGTCGGACAGCCACTCCGCCGGCCACTCCACGCCGCGCCGGTACGCGTGCCGGATGGCGCGCTGGCGCGCCTCGGCGAAGAGCAAGAGCAGGCGAGCGCGGGACGCGCCCCCCAAGGCCTCTTCGGCGCCCTCGGCCTTCAAGCGCCCGCCCTCGACCGCGGCCAGGGCCAGGGTCCACGCGCGCTCGGCATCGTCGAGGATCGACGCGCACAGGGCGAGCACGGCATCCAGGCGCGGTCCCTCCGCGCCCGCGTCGCGCGCCTCCCGGGCCGCCGCGCGCGCGTCCTGTGCCAGGAGTTCGGCGAAGCGCGCGTCGTTCGCGTCGCTCGCAGTCTCGAGCAAGGCCTCGGCCAGGGCGAGCGATGCGTCCGGGCCCGCCGCGCTCGCGGCCTGCTCGAGGGCTGAGACGTGCTCGGCGCTTGCCTGATACTCGCGCACGGCGTCCGCTGCGTCGTCGGCGGGTTCGAAGTGAGCCGAGTCACGCGACAACCCACTGTGCAGCGCGGCGAGGGCTCGGGCGCGCTTGGACTCGGGCGCAAGGCGCTCGACCGCGGCGAGGACCCCCTGGCGCTCCGACTCTTCGAGGGGCGCCTTGAGCACCTCGGCCATCAGATCGAGGGCGCCGTCCGACTCGCACTGTGCCAGCGCGCGACGCGCCCGGAGCGCGAGATCGAGGTCCAGGCCGAAGAGGGCGCTGCGCAGGACTTCGACCTGGTCGACGACGCGCTGCTCGGTGAGGTAAGTCAGGATCTCTACCCGCGTCTCGCGCTCGCCCTCGGCAAAGATCGATTCGAGCTGTTCGCGCGCGTCGATGTCGGGACTCTGGACCAGGTCGAGCAGCGTTTCTTCCAGGGGCTCCGCAGGCTCGGTCCAACCCTCGACGCCCTTGACGAACGTCCGGGCCACCGCCTGCGTGTTCCAGCTATAGAACACGTCGAGGGTTTCCTTCGCCTCGAGGTCGAGCACGATGTGACGCGGCGAGATGCGCCGGCCGTCGAAGTACCGGTCGTACAGCTCTCGCTCGGCCTGAATGTGCTCGCCGCAGGTGACGGTCTCGAAGCGCGGACACTCGACGCGCCGCCCCTCGGGGTCGTAGTCCCGCGGGGTGTGGCGGTAGACCGACGCGATCACGCAGGCATAGCGGTTCAGCGCCTGCGCGGTCTCGGGGTCGCGGTAGCGCACCCCTGCGAAGTGCTCACTGGCGATCTCCCCGTCCATGTTCACACACACCATGACCGGCCGATTCTCACGTCGCGCCACGGCCAGGGCGTCCTCGAACCTGCGTTGCCAACGCACGAGGACGGGCCGCTTCCAGCCCTCCGCAGTCGCCGCAGGCCACATGTCCTCCTCGGTCATGCCGTCCGGCAACGCGGGCGGCGAGCCCATCTCGAAGGCGTCCTTCGACGGATCGGCCGCACCCTGGGCGGCGGCGGGGAGGGCGAGGAGCAGAAGGACCAAGAGTGTGCGCATCACGCGCCTGATCCTAGTCGCTGGCGGCAGCCCCCTGGAGCCCTGTCCCCTGGACCTCCGGCGCAGCCCGCTCCTCGAAGACCTCGCCTGGGTATCCGACCTGCGAAGCTGGGCGCGGGCCCGGTGGAGAGAAGCCGGAGCGCCCCGCACCAAAAATGTGCGGGACGCTCCGAATCACGGACGGGGCAGAAGCAGCGAGCAGCCGTAGGCGGTGGCGCTCAGTCCTGCTCGATGTTTCCGAACGCGTCGTCACCGTCGGCGAGGATGCTGCATCCCTGATCCACCCCGGCGCCGGTGTCGAACGTCGTACCGTTGTCCGAGAAGCTGTTCTTGTAGACCGTGACGTCGTTCGCGAAGGAGCGGAACCCGACCGTGTTCTGGACGATGTGATTGTCCGAGACGCGCGCGTCGTCGACTCCGGCGATGATCCCGACCGGGTTCTCGCGCAGATAGTTACCTGTCACCATCGCGTCCTGGCCGACCGTGATGCCCGAGACGAAGTTGCGCATCGAGACGTTGTCGCGCACCTCGTCTCCGCCGTTGGCGAGGATGCCGACCTCGGTGCTGCCGATGACGAAGTTGTCCTCGACCAGCGAGAGCTGCGAGACGACACCGTTGAGGTTGGTGTGGATCATGTTCCCGCGGGCGATGCCGAACGCGTTCATGAAGATCGCGGCCTGGCCGCTGCCGTTGACCAAGTTCTCTTCGACGATGCTTGCATCGGAGACCTGGATGCCCCGGCCGGCGTTCTGGAACGAGTGGCAGCCGCGCACGATCGTGCGCCCACCGCCCTGGATGCCGATGCCGGCGTTGTCGTTGGTCGTGCTGTCGAACACGGAGCCGGCCTCGATCGAGCGGATACCGACCCCCGGGCTGCCGACGTTGAACTCGGAGCGCGAGCTACGCACGATCGAGCGCGGGCCGGCCTCGATGCCCATCTGGCCGCCGTTGCGCACGTGGCAGTCGACGATGAAGCTCGAGTTCCCAGTGCGGATCCCGCGCACCGCGTGGTTGACCGCCACGCAGTTCTTGATGGTGACGAGGTCGACGCCGTCGATCCCGGTGGCGCCGTTGTCGCTCGCGTGGCAGTCCTCGACGAACGCGCGCTCGCCGACCCGGATGCCGAACTCGAGGTTCAAGACGGAATCGACGTCGCGCACCCGGGAGTCGCGTCCCTGGACCGCGTCGATGCCCGAGCTCCAACCGACCAGCCGTCCGTTGTAGATGGTCAAGCGATCGAACGCGCCGTCCACCAAGATGCCTGGTCCGGAGCCCAGGGCGCCCTGCAAACCGACTCCGTTGGGGGCGCCGCGCAGCGTGAACCCGTTGAGGTCGATCGTCACGTCGCTGGCGCGCACGGCGACGCCCGGCTCGATGGGGACGCCCTCGAGGTCAGCCGTCAGGACGTACGAGCCGGGCTCGTCGATGACGAAGGGCAGGGAACGGATCGGCGTGCGGTAGTCGCCGATGAACTGCCGCCCGAGGGTCGCCTGGGCGGCGGCGGGGAAGGCGAAGAGGGTGGTCAGGGCGAGGGTCGAGAAAAGGCGTCGGAACATCGTTCGGTCTCGTCTTCAGGGTGTGCGTGGCGCCGGGCGTCCGGGCGGCGCGGGGTTCGGTGGGGTCAGGGACGCCACGCGGAGCAGGAGCGTCCAGCGCCGCGCGTGACGCGCTTCTCTCCGGAATCTCCAAGAATCCCGGGCGCTCCTCTGTCCAAGTGCCGTGGCGCGACCGAGGTGAGCCCGAGAGGGCCGAGGAACACAGGACCGGCTGAAGGTCGAGACCCCCTGTCCGAAGACCTGGAACGAGCGGGTGGGGGACGACAGAAGGCGAGGACCCCAGCAGCGCCGGCGAGGCGGCCGAGGATGCGCATCGGCGCTGGCCCGTCGGTTGGGGGCGACTTGGCCGGGAGGCCCGGACTCGAACCGCACCGGGTCGCGCGAGCCAGCCCGGGGCGCGCCGGCCCACCTCAGTCACCGAGACCGGGAGGATCTCGCGGATGCGGATAACGAGATCGCTATCCGGTAGGAGGGGCAAGCGCGCGAAGAGCGGACCGAAGCCGCGCGGGCGGCGGAGCCTTCAGCACGCTCTCGGTCGAGCTGCGCCGCGAACTCGTGGGTCGCGTGCAGGACGCGTTCTTCGGCAACGTCGCGCGGCGCTGGCAGCGCGCCCTCGCCTTCGACAACCTCGAGAGCGGCGTGAACTTCGGCCTGCGCCATGTCCTCCCCGTCGGCCCGATCCGCCTCGACCTCGCGGGCGACCCGAGCGCGGAAGTGGACGAGGACGACCCCGTCCTGCACTTGTCCGTCGGGATGGCTTTCTGACGGGGAAGGGAGAAGGCGCCCGGGCCAGCCCCGGGCGCGCGGTTCAGCGCCAGAGGATCTCGAGCGAGTTGCTGAGGCCGAGCTGGCTGGACGGGCCGCCCAAGCGGTAGGCGAACTGGAACAGGACCGTGGTGCCCGGCAGCCAACTGGCAGCGTAGGCGGCCGAGAAGTCGAGCCGGAGCTGAGCCCAACCTGCCGCGTTGGTCACGACCGTCGGCGCGATGCGCGCGGGATCGCCAATGCACAGGAAGCCCACCCCGGGACCGAACGGCTCCTGGGTCGCGATCGTCCCGAGGAAGAACTGACCCGCCCGTCCCGGATCGCACTGCTTCACTTGCAGCCTCAAGTCACGAGCCGAGACAGCGTCGCTGCCCCGGGGCGTGATCAGGGTCTGGAAGGTGTCGCAGTCGGAGCGGCCGGGGCCCGAACCGAGGTCGAGAACGGTGACCGAGCCCCACGCTGGGGCGCCGATCACGAGCAGCTCGTCGAAGACCGCAACGTCGTAACCGGAGTTGGCGTAGTAGCCCGTCTCGACCGTCGTGGGCGCTGTGCGCAGGCCACGCACCCAGGTGCCGGAGCGGCGCTCGAAGAGCTCGACGTCTCCGTCGTAGCCACTGCGTGCCTGCGGAGCTCCCGAGGCGACCCGCTCACCATCCACGTCCACGGACCAACCCGCGCGGGGACTGTCGCCCGCCGTCGCCCGTCCCTCGAATGCGGCCACCTCGAGCCAAACGCCGCCCTGTCGCTCGAAGACGTGGGTCTGTCCGCGCCCCCCACCGCTCTGCGGCGAGTAGCGGTACGGAGCTCCGGCGGCGAGGACGTCGCCGTCGATTGCGACCGAGGTGCCGAGCTGGTCGCGTTCCTCGCCGTTCGCAGCGTCCAGGCGCTGCGCGAACGACCAGCCCGCCGGGCCACGCTCGAGCACGTGGAGCGCGCCGAAGCTGCGGCGTGGGCTCAGGCCGGGGCGCGACGATCCCGGAGCGCCGACGACGGCCGTGTCGCCGTCGAGGTCGACCGCGGCACCGAAGGAGTCCGCCGGTTGGGCGGCGGGGGGCACGAGCCTCTGTGTCTCGACCCACGCTCCACTCGCATCGCGCTCAAAGGCGTAAAGGGCTCCTGCGTGGAGCAAGGGGCCGTCGCCAGCGAACGGGGCTCCGACCAGGATGGTGTCGCGGTCGACTGCGACGGAGGCCCCGAACCACGCGCGCTCCTGGGGGTCGCTCGGCTGGAGCTCGGCGACCTGGGTCCAGCCGTTCGGCGTCTGCTCGAACACGAACGCGCTGCCGGAGTTCAGCGCCACCGTGTCGCGCTTGCTGAGACCGACCACCATGACGTTGTCGTCCAGGGCCAGGGAGTTCTGCGAGTAGAGGGCGTCGTGATCGTTCGGCGTCGCGACGTCGAAGCTCGTCTCGAGGGTCCAAGCGGAGGCACCGGACGGTCGCTCGTACAACCACAGACGGTAGTTGGCGTGGCCCCCGTCGGTGCCGGTGACGGCCAGGTGCACGCCGTCGGTGGCGACCGCACGGCCGAACCAGTACGAGCCGAAGGGCCGGAGGGGCGGCCATTCGGTCTGGGCGGCGGCCGGGAGTGCCGGCGCGATGGCCGCAAGGAGGAAGGCGAGCGTCGTGCGACGCCCGGAAAGCGGCGTTTCCATGACTGAGACTCCGATCGGGGGAGGACTGCTGTGCGGACGCGCGCGTGGCGCGAGCGTTGTCGCTCAGGCAGCGGGATGGGAGGGAAGTCGAGACGCGACGAACGCCGCGCGGCCCTGGAACGGGCAACTCCCGTGCCGAGGGCGAGCCCGGCGGGCCGCGGACCCGCGGTTGTGACCCCGCCTCCGGGGAGGACACGTGAGTCCGGCGCTCGACCGGCAAAGGTCAGGCCGGAATGCGTCGTAGCAGGCGCCATGTAGCGGGTTGCGGTGGGCGCTTGCAGCATCCGTGACTTCGGCGAGGAGGGTCGCCAGGGCGAGGAAGCGCCTGGGCTGGCCTGGTGCTGCCGAGATCGCGCCGCCCGGGCCGAACCGAAGCGCCACCTCATGCACCGAGGCAGGCCCGACTCCGAGCTGGTCACGCGCCGGCCGTGTCCCGATGATGGGTGCATGCTAGCGCTCGCCCTCGCCCTCGCCCTTGTCTCCCTCCCCGCGGACGACGAGGCGCCGATCGACCTCGAACGCCTCGTCGCGGAACTCGCCGGAGAGGATGCGCAGGCTGCAATCGCGGCCCTCGTCGAAGCTCCGGTGCTGGAAGCCGTGCCCGCGCTGGTCGCGTGCGTCACCTCCGCCCCCACCCAGCACGCGCTGCAGGCCTGGCGCGCCCTACACGCGATCGCCCCAGGGCAGCGACGAGAGCGGGAACTGGCGAGCAGCGCCGAGAGATTGTTCGAGCACGTCGCCGGCGACGATGACGCCGGCCGCCGTGCGGTGTGCGCTTTGTCCTGGGGCGAGTTTGGTCAATACACGAAACAGTCCCTCGAGCGCGGGGTCCAGGTCCTGACCGACCCGGCGACGCCGCTGCCCGTGGTGATCGCGCTGTGCGCCGGCTTCGGGCGCGCGGGTGAGGACGCCGTGGACCAGCTCGACAGCTCGCTCGCTGACGCGTCGCTCCTGTTCCCACGACTCTGGGCACTGTGTGCGGCGGGCTGCGCCGGCAAGGAGGCGAAGGACCTCGGGAACAAGATCGCGCGCATCGTCGACAAGGAGGAGAGCTTCTGCGCATGGCTCCTGGCCCCGGCAGCGGCCGACACCCTGGAGCGCGTGG
>JAJFFA010000430.1 GCA_021776885.1 Planctomycetota bacterium | reverse complement strand
CTCGACGCAGGCGGCCCGAGCCTGACCATCGGACCCCGCGAGCGCGCGAACCGGCCGAAGATCCTGGCCTACCGCGCGGGCCTCTTCCCGCTCTTGACGCCGTCCTTCGCCATCTTTGCGCGCCGCGACGCAGGGCGGCCCGAGACGCGCATCGCCCGCGCCCTGGCCGCCCTCGCCGAGCGGCTGAACGAGGCGACGCCCGAGGTGGACATCCTGGTCGCCTCGCGCAGCAACACGGCGCTGGTGCACACCCACGTGCCCGGCGTAGGCGCGGACGAGCCGGACGGACGCTGGACCCTGCACGTTCCGCTCAACCCGCAGAAGCGCAGGCTGGTCGAGAAGCACGTCGACCTCAGCCGCTACGTACGCCGGCTGCGCCCCGGGGTGCCCGTCCCCGAGCCCCTCTTCCTGGGCGAGGTCGAGGGCCTCTGGATGTCGGTCGAGCGTCGCCTGCCCGGACTCTCGGCGCCGCACCTCACCGGCGACCCGGGTCCCAGCGCGCGCCTCCTGCTCGACACGTCGCGGCACCTGGCGCAGCTCGCCCTGGGGCCCCCGGCGACCTTCGGCCACGACGACTTCGAGGCGCTCGTGGCGCCACGCTTCGAGATCGTGCGCGCCCGGGCCGCGCGGGACGAGACCCAGCGGGCCCTCGACACGATGCTGGGCGAGACCCGCGAGCGCCTGATCGGCCGGCCCGTCGCGCGCTGCGCCTACCACGGCGACCTGCGCGGCAAGCACATCCAGGTCGATCCCAGCGGGCGCGTCCTGGGCTACCTCGACTGGGGCGCCGGGGAGCCGTCGTTCCTGCCCTATGTTGACCTGCTCCACCTGCTGGCGCACCAGCGCAAGCAGGAGCAGGGCTGCAGCGCCCGGCGCGCCTGGCAGGTCCTCTGGAAGCGTGAGCTCGCCGAACACGAGGCCGCGGCCATCGCGGACTACGTCGAGCGCACCGGGCTCGACCCCGAGGTGCGCGGAGCCCTGGAGCACGCCTTCCCGGTCTTCGTGGCCGGAATGGCCGAGCTGCACTGGGACTTCAGCCGCCCCCGCTGGCTGCATCGCGAGTTCGGTGTGTAGGAACTCTGTTTCGGAGTCCTACGATTCAAGGCCCATGGCGCCGACGGGTCGAACAATTCAGCCTGCAGAGCTGAATCCACACGTCGTGCGCTGTCGATCCATCGAGGGACGGACCACCGCCCCCTATAGAAGATCATGACACTCCTTGCTCTCCTGGCCCTCGCCGCCCTCGCCCTCTGGCTCCTCTACCAAGGCAAGGGTTTCCTGGCCTGGGTGCTCCCGATCGGCCTGGGCCTGACCTTCTGGTCCCTGCGCGGGGGCCCGCTCTGGGCCGTCTCCCTGTGCGCCGTGCCCTTCGTCGCGGCGGCCGTGCTCTTCGGCCTGCCCGCCCTGCGCCGCAGCCTGGTGACGCGCCACGTGATGCGCATCATGGCGCCCATCTTCCCGAAGATGAGCGACACCGAGCGCACCGCCCTCGAGGCGGGCACGGTCTGGTGGGACGCCGAGCTGTTCTCGGGCAAGCCGCGCTGGAAGAAGCTGCTCGAGTTCCGCCGCCCGGGGCTCTCCGAGCGCGAGCGCAGCTTCCTCGCCAACGAGGTCGAGGAGGTCTGCCGCATGGTGGACAACGAGTGGGTCGACGCCCACGGTGACCTGGCCCCCGAGGTCTGGCAGTACGTCAAGGAGAAGGGCTTCATGGGGATCATCATCCCCGAGGAGTACGGCGGCCTGGGCTTCTCGGCCGAGGCCAACTCGGCCATCGTCACCAAGGTCTCTAGCAAGTCGATCACCCTGGGCGTCAGCGTGATGGTGCCCAACTCCCTGGGCCCGGCCGAGCTCTTGCTGCACTACGGAACGGACGAACAGAAGAAGCACTACCTGCCGCGCCTGGCCGACGGGCGCGAGGTGCCGGCCTTCGCCCTGACCGAGCCCGGCGCGGGCTCGGACGCCTCCGCCATGGTCAGCCAGGGCATCGTCTGCCGCGATCAGTTCGAGGGCGAGGAAGTGCTCGGCGTCCGCCTGAACTGGAACAAGCGCTACATCACCCTGGCGCCGGTCTGCACCCTGCTGGGCCTGGCCTTCAAGCTGCGCGACCCCGATCACCTGCTGAGCGAGGAGGAGGAGCGCGGCATCACCTGCGCCCTCGTGCCCGCCGACATGCCCGGCGTCGAGACCGGCCGGCGCCACGACCCCCTGGGGATCAAGTTCCTCAACGGCCCCACCACGGGCGAGGACGTGTTCATCCCCATGTCCTACGTCATCGGCGGCAAGGAGCGCGTGGGCCAGGGCTGGCGCATGCTGATGGACTGCCTCTCCGCCGGGCGCTCGATCTCGCTGCCCGGGCTGGCCGTCGGCGCGGCCCAGATCACGACTCGAACCGTGTCGTCCTACGGCCTGGTTCGCGAACAGTTCGGCACGCCCATCGGCCGCTTCGAGGGCATCGAGGAGCCCCTGGCGCGGATCGCCGGACGCACCTGGCTGATGAACTCGACGCGCTCCCTGACCGCCGCCGCGGTGGCCGTGGGCGAGAAGCCGTCCGTGATCTCCGCCATCGTCAAGGCCTACATGACCGAGGCCATGCGCGACGTCGTGAACGACGGCATGGACATCCTGGGCGGCGCGGGCATCGCGCGCGGCAAGCGCAACGTGCTGGGCCGCATGTACCAGGCCATCCCGATCGGTATCACGGTCGAGGGCGCCAACATTCTGACGCGCACGCTGATCATCTACGGCCAGGGCGCGATCCGCTGTCACCCCTTCGCCTTCACCGAGATGGAGGCCGCCCGCGCCCGCGACCTGGTCGCCTTCGACCGCGCGTTCTTCGGGCACATGGGCTTCATCGCCTCGAACGCCGCGCGCTCCGCGCTCCTGGCCCTCAGCGGCGCGCGCCTCGCCACGGCCCCGGTGGCGGGCCCCTCCGCGATCTACTTCCAGCGCCTCTCGCGCCTGTGCGCCTCCTTCGCCATCGCCTCGGACGCCGCGATGGCTCTGCTGGGTGGTGCGCTCAAGCGCAAGGAGCGCGTCACCGGTCGCCTGGCCGACTGCGTCGCCTGGCTCTACATGGGCTCCGCCTGCCTGCAGCGCTTCGTCGAGGAGGGCTCGCGAGAGTCCGAGGTGCCCTTCCTGCGCTGGGCCCTCGACACGGCCTGCTACGAGGTCCAGGAGGCCCTCGACGCGTTCCTGCGCAACCTCTCCAACCGCCCGGCGGCCTTCGCCCTGCGCCTGCTGATCTTCCCCCTGGGGCGCCCCTTCTCGCCGCCCAGCGACCGGGTCGCGTCGCAGGTCGCCCGGGCCGTGCTCGAGGACGATGAGCTGCGCGAGCGCCTGACCCGCGACATCCACCTGCCCGCGGACGAAGAGGTCGGCCTGTCGGCCCTCGACCGCGGCCGCGAGGCCATGATCGCCGCCCACGAGCCGCGCAAGAAGCTGCGCGACGCCGTGCGCGCCGGAAAGCTGCCCCGCGACGGGGAGCGCAAGGTCCTGGATGCCGCCGTGACCGAGGGCGTGCTGTCCATGGCCGAGCGCGACTCGATCCAGGCCGCCCTGGACGCCCAGGAGCGGCTGATCCAGGTGGACTCCTTCGACCCCGAGGCCTACCTGGCGCGCTGCGGCGCATAGCAGGCCAACAGGGCTGCCCTCCGGCCGGGCAGCCGGGAGCTGCGGCTCCTCGGACGGGCGTCAGGGTGCGAAGTCTTTTCGCAGCCTGACGCCCGCTCCCGATCTTGAGGCGAAACGCGGGCAACCTTTTCGCGACCGGATCGAGCAAGGACTTCGCTCATGGCGCGGCTCGCTGAACAAGGCCGCTCGAGGGATGTGACTCTTTTGTTCAGGAGTAGCGACCCCCGGACCCGACAGGAGGGGAGGCCTCTCCTCCGCTGCCATCGCCCGAACCCACCACCCGATGAAACCGCATCAAGCACACGAGCGCAGCCCAGACAGACGCGGCATGACGCTGGTCGAGGTCATGATCGCCATGGTCGTCGTGACCATCTCGGTCTACATGCTGACCTCGACCGTGATGGCCACCATCGGACACCGCGCTAGCAACCGCGAGCGCGTCAACGCCGCGGATGCCGCGCGCAACATGCTCGAGCGCCTGCGCCACGAGGAGTTCGAAGACCTCTTCGCCCTCTACAACGCCGATCCCTCCGACGACCCGGGCGGGGTGGGCACGGCCCCCGGACCGCACTTCGCCGTGCGCAGTCTGGCCGCCCGCGCCGACGACCCCGACGGCTTCGTGGGCGAGGTGATCATGGCCTGCAGCGGGCCGGCTTACATGGAGAACCAGGCGTTCGCGGAACTCCACTTCCCGCGCGATGTCAACGGCGACACGACGGTCGACGAGCTGGACCACGCGGACGACTACGTCCTGTTGCCAGTGATCGTGCGCCTCAACTGGGAGGGTCGCGCGGGCAAGAAGGGCCTGGAGATGTTCACCATGTTCTCGAAGCTGGAGAAGCTGCGTTGAGGCGCCCCCGCTCATCGCCGCGCGGCGGCTTCACGCTGATCGAG
>JAJFFA010000429.1 GCA_021776885.1 Planctomycetota bacterium | reverse complement strand
GCCACCGTACTCCTCGGGCACGGTCAGCCCCCACATGCCCATCTCCCCCAGGGACGTGAAGACCTCGGGGTCGATCGCCTCCTGGCGGTCGTGCTTGGTCGCGCGCGGGACGAGCTCGTTCTCGGCGAAGTCGCGGGCGGTGTCGCGGACGAGGGTCTGTTCCTCGGTGAGGGCGAAGTCCATGGCTTGGTGCGGAAGGGGTTCGGAGGGGATCCGGATCAGGGGCCTTAGCCCCGTACTCTGCCTATCGGGGCCGCGGGCGTCACGGCTCGCGCGCAGGATCCGCCCGCGCGGCGAGGGGCTGCCGGTGCTCAACTGCAGGCCAAATACGCCCTAAACACCCATCACCTGGGCAGTTAGGGCGCCATGGGGGCACGGCGCTCAGCCGTAGTCGTAGAAGCCCTTGCCGCTCTTCCGACCCAGGCGACCGGCGGCCACCATGCGTCGCAACAGGGGGCAGGGCCGGTACTTGTCGTCGCCCAGACCACGGTGCAGGACCTCGAGGATGTCGAGGCAGACGTCGAGGCCGATCAGATCCGCCAGGGTCAGGGGGCCCATGGGATGGTTCATCCCCAGCTTCATGACCGTGTCGATGCCCTCGCGCGTGGCCACGCCGTCCATCAGGCAGAAGACTGCCTCGTTGATCATCGGCATCAGGATCCGGTTGCTGACGAAGCCCGGATAGTCGTTCGCAGGCACTGGCTCCTTGCCCAGGGCGCGCGAGCAGGCGACCACCTTGTCGGTGGTGGCATCGGACGTCTCGTGGCCACGGATCACCTCGACCAGGGTCATCAGCGGCACCGGGTTCATGAAGTGCATGCCGATCACCTTGTCCGCGCGCTGAGTGCGCGCGGCGATCTCGGTGATCGAGATCGACGAGGTGTTCGAGGCCAGGATCGCGTCGGGGCGGGCACGCTGATCCAGCTCGCTGAAGACGGCGGCCTTGACCTCGAGCTTCTCTACGATCGCCTCGACGACCAGCTCCTGGTCCGAGAGGTCCGTCAGGCTGGTGCTCTTCGAGATACGCGCCAGGGCCGCGGCCGCGTCCGCTGCGCTGATCTTCTCCTTCTTGACCAGGCGCCCGAGGCTCTTCTCGATCGCCCCCACGCCCCGCTCGAGGGCTGCCTCGGCGGCGTCGACCAGGAGCACGCGGCTGCCGGAGGTCGCGAAGACCTGGGCGATACCGTTGCCCATGGTCCCGGCGCCGACCACGGCGACTGATTCGATCAGGGCACTCACGAGACACGCTCCACGGCCAGCGAGACCGCGTTCCCACCGCCGAGGCAGAGCGAGGCCATGCCAGTCTTGGCGTCGCGCTGCTGCATGGCGTGCAGCAGGGTGACCAGGATGCGCGCGCCAGAGGCCCCGATCGGGTGCCCCAGGGCCACCGCCCCGCCGTTCACGTTGACCCTCTCGGGGTCCAGGTCGAGCACCCGGCGCAGGGCCACTGCGGCCACGGAGAAGGCCTCGTTGATCTCGTGCAGGTCGAAGTCCGACGGCTTCTTGCCGTCCTTGGCAGCGCACTTCTGCACCGACTTCTCGGGGGCCATCATGACCCACTCGGGCTCGCAGCCGCCGGTGGCGTAGGAGCTGATGCGCGCCAGGGGCTCGACGCCGAGCTGCTGCGCGCGCTCCTCGCTCATGACCAGCACGGCCGCGGCGCCATCGTTGATCGCGGAGGCGTTGGCCGCCGTCACCGAGCCGCCGTCGCGCTTGAAGGCGGGTCGCAGCTTGGCCAGGGACTCCGGCGTGGCGTCGGCGCGGATGGTCTCGTCGGTGCGGAAGGCCAGGGACTCGGCCTTGCGCTGGGGCAGCATGACCGTGAGCTTCTCGGCGTCGAGGCGCCCGGCCTCGGTCGCCGCCGCGGCGCGGCGGTGGCTCTCGACGGCGAAGGCGTCCTGCTCCTCGCGCCCGATCTCGTACTTCTCGGCGACCTTCTCCCCGGTCATGCCCATGTGGAAGTCGTTGTAGATGTCCCACAGGCCGTCGTGGACCATCGAGTCCAGCAGGCGGCCATGCCCCAGCCTGACCCCGGCCCGCGCCTCGGGCAGGAGGTAAGGGGCGCTCGTCATGTTCTCCATGCCCCCCGCCAGGATCACGTCGGCGTCGCCGGCGCGGATGGCCTGGGCGGCGAGCATCACGGCCTTCAGGCCCGAACCGCAGACCTTGTTGATGGTCAGGCTGCCCACCGAGTCGGGCACCCCGGCCGCCCGGGCCGCCTGGCGCGCCGGGTTCTGACCCAGGCCCGCGCTGAGCACGTTGCCCATGATGACCTCCTCGACCGCGTCGGCTTCCACGCCGGCACGGCGCAGGGCCTCGGCCAGGACGAGGGCGCCCAGCTCAGGGGCTCGGAATCCGCTGAGGGATCCCTGGAACTTGGCGATGGGCGTGCGGCAGGCACTGACGATGACGGGGGTCTTCACGCGGCGTCTCTCGGGGTCGGGCGGAGAATGGGGCGCACCAATATAGGAGGGGTCCCGCGGGCGGACCAGCCCGCCTGGCAGCAGTTCCCCGGCCCCTCGCCCCCCGCCGGCGCCCGAAGCCGTCCTGGGGCGGATCAGACCCGGACGGCGTCGGTGTCGCTCCAGCCCGGATTTCTGTGCTCGGGGCGGGGGAAAGCGCCTCCATGGGACGGGTATCGGCGCCTCGAAACTGGCATCCTCCGCAATCCCAGCGCGAGGGGACGCCTTGGAAGAAAACGATCTCGTTCGCGGCCTGTGCCAGCGCGAAGAGCCGGCTGTCGCAGCCTTTCTCGAGCGCTACCGGTCTCTCTTCTACCACTGCATCTCCCACTTCGAAGCCGAGGCCTCGGCCCGCGAGGACCTGTACCAGGACCTGGTCCTCTACACCCTCGAACGCCTGGACCGCGACAGCTTCGACCCGCTCAAGGGCTCCTTCGGCACCTGGCTCTACCGCGTCGCCTGGTGCCGCTGCGTCGACCTCAAGCGCAAGGACGCCGCCCAGCGCCGCCCGCGCCTGGCGACCGTCGGCGAGGAGCTGCCCGAGCGCGAGGACGAGTCCCCCGGGCCGATCGAGGAAGCGGGCGAGTCCGAAATGGGCGGGATCGTGAGAAACGCCCTGGGCCGCCTGGACGATGAGGAACGTAGGCTGCTCGAAGCGCGCTTCCTCGAAGGGCGCACCCTGGGTGAGATCGCGGGCCGCTTCTCGATCTCGCTGGAACAGACCAAGTATCGCCTGCGTCGTGCCGTGGTCGGCATGCGCAGGGTGATGCTGAACGAATTCGCCGTCGAGGAGGTCAGCGATTGAAGCCTCGCCCCCCCCAACACGGCAAAAAAACGCCGGAAGTCCCCCCGGCCGGCCCGCTCCCTACGGATGGAGGACGGAACATGCGCGCCTTCGATGATCACGGCTCCACCGTCGACGCGCTCCTGGCGCGCTGGGACGAACTCGCCCCTGGCGAGCTCGAGCGCCTCGAGCGCGATCCGCTGCAGGCCCCGCGCCTCGACCGTCTGCGCCGGGCGGACGGCTGGCTGCTGCAGCAGCTGGCTGGGTTCGAGACCTGCCCTCCGGCCGAGCAGCTCTACGTCTATGGACGCGGGCCGGGCTACCAGACGCGCCTGGATCCCGCGCAGCAGGCCGAGCTCGACGACCACGTCACGCGCTGCGCCGAGTGCCGCCGGGCGGTGGCCCTGCTCGGGGTCGCCCCGCCCTCGCCCCTCGACCTCTCGAGCCACGAAGGGGGCGAGACCCCGCTGCCGGTGCCGACCCCCGAGGTGCCCAGTGGATCCACCCCCACCCCCACCCCCACCCCCACGACGACGACGACGCTGCCGCGCCTGCGCCTGCTCGAGCCGGCGCCCCTGGCCGCCGCCGCAGCCCTGCTCTTCGCCACCGGCGCGATCTTCTGGGCCACCCAGACCCGTGCCAGCTTCCCCGAGACGCCGGTGCTACGCGGCGTGGAGAGCGGTGCCCTGCTCTACCCGCGGGGCAAGGTCCTCGCCGGCGGTGAGGCGGCGCAGCCGACCTTCTCGATCACGCCGGTCGCGGACGCCAGCCGCTACCGGGTCCTACTGAACCGCCACTCGGGCGGGGCCTTCGAGGCGGGCAGCCTGCTCGAGACCCTCGAGGGCAACGGCGCTGAGCTGCGCGCCAGTGCCCCCCTCGGGCCCGGACACTACACCTGGGAGGCGTGGGCCATCGTCAACGGTCTGGATCGACGCCTCGGCGCGCGGGACTTCCGCGTCGTCGCGGACGAGCCCCTGCGCGCCAAGCTGGCGCGCGCGAAGTCCCTCGAGCGCGTCAACGCCCTGCACTCCGCAGGCTTCTTCACGGACGCGCGCGAGGCCGCGCGCGCCCTGCCTGCGAGCGCGGCGCGGGATGCGTATCTCGGCGGGCTCGAGCAGCGCTAGGCGCGCGCGGCGCGCCGCCCTGTTCCTGGCCTGCGCTGCGCTCCTGGCGCGCAGCGCAGCGCCCCAGGCGAGCGAGCTGCCCGAAGACTGCGCCGACGCCGACCTGCGTGCCTACGTTCCGGCCCTCGAAGGGCTACGCAGCGGCGACCGCGACCAGGTTCAGAAGCTCGAGCGCCTGGCCGACCACCTCTGCGCCGAGCACGGTCGCTGTGACACGCGCCAGGTCTACCGCTTCTACGCGGGCCTCGACGACGACGCTCTGGCCCAGGGCTTGCGCGACGAGGCGCGCTTCCTCGAGCTGCGCCAGTCCGTGGTCGAGGCCGGCAACGACGGGCTCGAGCCCGACATGAACTGGAGCGAGCTGCGCAGCGAACTGTGCGCCTCCCTCGACGACTTCGCGCAGCGCGTCGAGGCCCTCGCCGACTTCACCCCCGCCGCCAGCGCGCGCGCCCTCGCCGCGCTGCTGCAGGTCGAGCTGGCCGAGCACGACGGCGATCCGGCCGAGCGCGAGCGCGCGGCGCAGAGCGCCCAGGCCCACGCCGACCGGGCCATCGAGCTCTTCGAGCGCGCGGGTCAGGTCACCCGGCGGCTCGAGCCCTACTGGGTGCTCGGTCGCCTGGCGCGGGCACGGCACGAACCCGGCAAGGCGCGCTCGGCCTTCGAGTCCCTCGACGAGCTGGCCCGCAGCGTCGGTCGCGACGAGTGGCGTGAGCGCGCCCTCCTCGGCCTGGCCGACCTGGCCCGCGACTGCGGTGACGTGTGGGAGATCGATCGGCTGCTGGCCGAGCTGGCGAGCTTCCGTGACCCGCGGGCCAGCTGGCCCCTGGCCCGCGAGCACGGCCGGCGGCTCCTGTACGACGACCGTCCGGCGGTGGCGGCGGCCTTCCTGTTGCGCCACGCGCCCAGGGAGGTGGCCTGGCAGGGAGAGTGGCACGCGCTGCTCGCCGCCGCCTTCCTGCGCGACGGGGATCTCGACGCCGCGCGCACCCAGCTCGACGGCATGGCCCCGGCCGACGCCGACGTCCACGGCGAGGAGGGAGCGGCAGCGAGTGAGTTCGAGGTCCTGTCCCGGGCCACCCTCGACCTGTTCTCGAAGCGGCCCGCCGACGCCCTCGAGCGCCTGACGCCCTGGATCACCACCCAGGCGGCGCCGGGCAGCGCGACGCCAGGCTCCTTTGTCGGGCGCACCCGCGCCTGGACCCTCGCCGGCGAGGCCCTCCTGGCCCTGGGGCGCCCCGACCAGGCGCGCGCACACCTGGCCCGAGCCCTCGAACACGCAGAGCTGTGGGAGGAGCTGCAGCGCGACCGCGGCACCGATGGCGGCAGTATCTTCGGTGAGTGGATCGGCCTGCACGCCGTCGTGGCCTACGCCCAGGCCTGCGCCCGTGGCGGCGACGCGCTCGAGGCCGCGCGCGCCATCGAGTCCGCCCAGTCGCGCGGTCTGCGCGCGGCCAGGGGCCAGTCACGGGGTCTGGGCACGGACGAGCTGCGCGCCTGGGCCGCGAGCTTCGAGGCGGGGCTGGTCACCTACGGCGTGGGCGCGGACTCGACGGTGATCGTGCACGTCGGACGCGACGGTGCAGCCTGGGCCGAAGAGGTGCCCTTCGGACGACGTGTCTTGCAGGACGCCGTGCGCCGCGTGCGCGACGCCGTGCTGGTCGGTGATGACGAGTACGCGCAGCAGCTCGCGCGCGAGATCACGGACGTGGTCCTGCCTCCGGGTCTGCGCGCGCGGATCGCCGGCGAGTCGCCGGACCATCGACTCCTGTTCCTCCTGCACGGGCCCCTCGAGGGCCTGCCCCTGCCGCTCTTGCAGGTCGCCGCCGACACGCTCCTCGAGCAGGCGATCCTGCCCCTGGTCCTGCCGGGCCTGCCCAGCGCCCCCCCGCCCTCGGCCCGGCAGTTCGAGACCGCGATGCAGCGCCCGCGGACCCTGCTCGGCGGGCCACACGCCGCGGACGGGTCGCCGCTGCTGCCCGGCGCCCAGCGCGAGCTCGCGCTCCTGAGCCGGCTCTACCCGGGCGCGCGGCACCTCACGGGAGCCGCGTTCACCCGCGCCGC
>JAJFFA010000428.1 GCA_021776885.1 Planctomycetota bacterium | reverse complement strand
TCCGCCGCGGAGCAGTTCTCGAGGAGGCAACGCGACCTGGCAGAGGGGCGACGGACTCGGCGCTAGGAGCCGAACTCGGGGCACACGTCGGGCGCGGTGCAGCGGACCCGTCCGGAAGTTCCGGTACGAGGTCCCAGGCCGCCCGCGGACGCGAACGCGCTCGATCCTTCTCCGCCGTGGCGGAGACGTGGCGCGATCAGCCCCGGGCGGAGGTGGTGACAACAGCGACGGTCATTCAGGCACCTCCGTGCGGAAAGGGTCTTCGAATCGACGCGGACCGACCGTGGCCCGCGGATGCCAAGCTACCCGATCCCGCGGGTCCTGCAAGCCCCCGAGGGCCGTGTCCAGGCCCCTGGGAGCCGCTGTCCGCATATTTATTCGCAAAACCGGTTGCGCGGGCGCATTTTCATTCCAAACTCGCCCCATGCCCGCGACGACCTCCGAACGGCGAGAAGCCATCCTCGAGCTCCTGACGACGAGCACCCTGGCCAGCCAGGCCGAGCTGCTCGAGGCCCTGGAGGGCCGCGGGCACGCCTGCTCTCAGCCCGTCCTCTCCCGTGACCTGCGGGCCCTGGGCGTGGCCAAGGTCGGCGGCGCCTACCAATTGATGGACGCCGAACGGGTCACACCCCTCTCCAGCCTGAAGAGCCTGCTGCGCTCGGCCTCCCCGGTCCCGCACCTGGTGCAGGTGCACTGCGAACCCGGTGCGGCGAGCGCCGTGGCCCGCGCCCTCGAGGCCGAGGACCTCGAGGGTCTGAGCGGCACCCTCGCCGGCGACGACACCGTGCTCGTCGTCGTCGACTCGCCCGCGGCCGGTCGCCGTGTGCGCGCCCGTATCGCCGAGCTGGTCGACCTCTAACCCCACCCAGATCATGCGCGTACTCCTCGCCTACTCCGGCGGACTCGACACCTCCTTCCTCGTCGCCTGGTTGACGCGCGAACGCGCGGCCTCCGTGACGACACTCTCGGTGGACTGTGGCGGCTGGAGCGCCGGAGAGCGCTCGGAGATCGAAGCCCGCGCCCTGGCCCTGGGCGCCGTGGAGCACCGCTTGCTCGACGCGCGCGGCGAGCTCTTCGAGCGCGTGCTGCGCTGGCTGGTCGCGTCCAACGCCAAGCGCGGCGGCGTCTACCCCCTCTCGGTCGGTGCCGAGCGCGGCCTGCAGGCCGAGGTCCTCGCACGGGTCGCGCGCGAGGGCGCCTTCGACGCGGTGGCCCACGGCTGCACCGCGGCCGGCAACGACCAGGTGCGCTTCGAGGCCGCCCTGGCGACCATCGCCCCCGAGCTCGAGGTGCTCGCACCGGTGCGCGACCTGGCCCCCTCGCGTGAGGAACAGGAAGCCTGGCTCAGCGAGCGCGATCTGCCCGTGCCCCCCGGCGGGGGCCTGTACTCGGTCAACGCCGGGCTCTGGGGCCTGACCATCGGCGGCGGCGCCCTGCACCAGAGCGGCGCGTCCCTGCCGGATGACGCCTGGGTCTGGACCCAGGGGGGCGGCGGCGAGCGCAGCCTGACCCTGGGCTTCGACGCCGGAGTCCCGGTCTCGGTCGACGGCCAGGTCCAGGACCCGGTGTCCCTGGTGGAGACCCTCAACCTCGAGCTGGGCGCCCTCGGCATCGGCCGCGGCTACCACCTCGGCGACACGGTCCTCGGCATCAAGGGCCGCATCGCCTTCGAGGCCCCCGCGGCGTCGCTCTTGCTCGCGGCCCACGCCGAGCTCGAGAAGCTGGTCCTGACCGAGGATCAGCGCTTCTGGAAGGACCACCTGGGCGAGGTCTACGGACGCCGCCTGCACCAGGGCCTGTTCCACGATCCCCTGCAGCGCGACCTCGAGGCCTTCTTCGGCTCGAGCCAGGAGCGCGTCACGGGCACGGTTCGGGTCGAGTGCCGCGCCGGCCAGGCCAGCGTCGTGGGCGTCGACTCCCCGTTCAGCTTGATGAGCGCCAGCGACGCGCGCTACGGCGAGCGCGCCGCGGCGGGCAGTGATCCGCGCGCCGCCCTCGGCCTCGCGCGCACCCTGGCCGAGCCGGGTCGCCTGTACCGCATGGCCGGCGCCGCCGCCGCCGCCAGCACGGGGGTGACGTCGTGAAGCGCTGTCGTCTCGACAAGATCTCGTCCGTCACCGGGCGCCTCGGTCTCGACCACAGCGCCGTCCTCGGCGACGAGATCCCGGCCGAGGCCGGAGCGGTCATCGCCTGCCGCGTGCTGAACGCGAAGACGCGCTACAACACCCTCGAGGACGTCAGCGGACGCATGGTCACCCTGCACCCCGGCGACGTCATCGCCGGCGCCCTCGGACACCGCGACGCCCTCTACGGCTACTCGGGTCAGGTGCCCGACAGCGTCGCCCCCGGGGATCGACTGCAGCTGCTCAACCTGGGCGGCGTGATCGGCAGCGGCGCGGGGCCGAGCGCGACGAACGGCGAGCCGTTCCAGCTCGAGGTGCTCGGCTCGATCCTGGCCTTCCCCTACCTCGGCACGCGCGTGGGCGTGCCGGCGCGCATCGGCACCGCCTCCCT
>JAJFFA010000427.1 GCA_021776885.1 Planctomycetota bacterium | reverse complement strand
CGCCGCGCGCGCGGCGCGTGGTCTTCCTGCACATGGCCGGCGGGCCCAGCCAGCTCGACCTGTTCGACGACAAGCCGGCCCTGGCCGGCCTCGACGGCCAGCCGATCCCGGAGTCCGTGATCGCGGGCGAGCGCTTCGCCTTCATCAAGGGCGTGCCCAAGGTCCTGCCCTCGCCCTACGCCTTCGCCAACCACGGCGAGTCCGGTCAGCGCATCTCGGAGCTCTTGCCCGAGACCGCCGCCATCGCGGACAAGATCGCGGTCGTGCGCTCGATGCACACGACCCAGTTCAACCACGCCCCGGCGCAGCTGCTCTTCGCCACGGGGCACGAGCGCGTGGGCCGCCCCAGCGCCGGCTCCTGGCTCTCCTACGGGTTGGGCAGCCTGAACCGCGACCTGCCCGCCTTCGTCGTCATGCTCTCGGGCAACTTCGCGCCCAGCGGCGGGGCCTCCCTGTGGAACAGCGGCTTCTTGCCGACGGTGCACCAGGGCGTGCGCCTGCGCTCCCAGGGCGACGCGGTGCTGTACCTGTCGGACCCGCCGGGGACCGCGCGCGCCTCGCGGCGCCGGGTGCTCGACACCGTGGCGGCCTTGAACCGGGCCAACAAGGCGCGCCTGGGCGACCCCGAGATCGACACGCGCATCGCCCAGTACGAGCTGGCCTGGCGCATGCAGACCAGCGTGCCGGACCTGATCGCCCTGGGCGGCGAGAGCGACGAGACCCTGGGGCTCTACGGCCTGGAGCGCGACACCCTCGAGGCGCCCAGCTTCGCGCGCAACTGCCTCCTGGCGCGGCGCCTGCTCGAGCGCGACGTGCGCTTCGTCGAGCTCTACCACTGGGGCTGGGACAGCCACGGCACCGCGCCCTCGGACGACATCATCAGCTCCCTGCCCGAGCGCTGCCGCCAGACGGACCGCGGCGCGGCGGCCCTGGTGCGCGACCTCGAGCGCCTGGGCCTGCTCGAGGACACCCTGGTCGTCTGGGGCGGCGAGTTCGGCCGCACGCCGATGAACGAGGAGCGCAACGGCTCGACCTTCCTGGGCCGCGACCACCACCCCCACGCCTTCAGCCTCTGGCTGGCGGGAGCGGGCATCCCGGGCGGCACCTCGATCGGCGCCACGGACGAGCTGGGCTACCACGTCACCGAGGACCCGGTCTCGGTCCACGACCTGCAGGCGACGATGCTGCACCTCCTGGGCCTGGACCACACGCGCCTCACCTACCGCCACCAGGGCCGCGACTTCCGCCTGACGGACGTGCACGGCGAGCTGGTGCAGGGCCTGCTCGGCTAGGTTGCCCAGGCCCCCGCGAAGTTCACGGTTCACACTTCCCCCTGCACGAGAGGTCCGCCGTCCTCTGGCTCTGGTAGCGAGCGGGCGAGTTCTTGTCTGGCGCTGGGTCGCGGGGGCGCGTGCCGCCGCGGGGGCGCCGGCGCCGTACAATCGGCTGCGACCCGTTCGTCCCTGAGGAGCCCCCGCCCGATGAAGATTCGCCTGCTCTCCTGCGTCGTTCTCGCTCTCGTTCCCTGCGCCGCCGCCCAGTCCGACTGGACCTCGGTCGAGACCCAGACTTTCTTGCCGCCGGCGCCCGTCTTCTGGGGCAACTTTGGCAACTCGGTCGCGGCCTGCGGGGACCTGGCTTTCATCGGGGCGCCCGAGCTCGACGTCTTCTTCCCCAGCGAGCCCGGGTCAGCGCACCTGTTCGAGCGCGACGGCTCCAGCTGGAGCTTGGTGCAAACCCTCTTGGCGGCCGATGGTGCGCTCAACGATGCCTTCGGTACGTCGGTGGCCTCGAGCAGCACCAACTCCTACCTGGCCGTGGGCGCGCCACGGGCCAGCAGCGCGGGCGTGGCCTACCTCTACTTCTTCTCCGGCGGCAGCCACGGAGAGCTGGCGCGCCTCGAGCCGAACGATCTGAGCGCGGGCGCGCTCTTCGGGATCTCCGTCGACGTCGAGGGCACCAGCGTGGTGGTGGGTGCACCCTTCGATCAACCCGCGGGCGTGTCCTCGGGCTCGGCCTACGTCTTCAACCAGAATCTGACCGCCAAGCTCACGCCCAGTGACGCGAGCGGGACCCAGACCTTCGGCTGGTCCGTGGCTGCGGCAGACGGCTTCGGCGCCAAGGTCATCGTGGGAGCGCCGCGACCGGCGGCCGGCATCGGCTCGGCCTACGTCTACGCAGGCGCCCCCGCCGGCTACCTCGAGCAGGGCCGCCTGCAGCCCTCGACGGGCAGCGCGGCCCTCGACTTCGGCTTCGCGGTCGACCTGGCCGGCGACGTGGCCGTGGTCGGAGCGCCGCACAACGACACGCAGATGCCGACGGCGGGCTCGGTCTTCGTCTACCGCTTCGACGGCAACATCTGGGCCGAGGAGCAGGAGCTGGTCGCGCCGACGCCCGTGGGCGCCGACCAGTTCGGGTTCTCGGTCCAGGTCGAGGGCGAGCGCATCCTGGTCGGCTCGCCGGGGCCGGCCGGAGGCGCCGGCCGCGCGCACCTCTACCAGCGTCAGGCGGGCACCTGGGTCCACGTGCAGGAGTTCGCGGCCGGGGCGGGCGTGGCGGAGGACTTCTTCGGGACGAGCGTGGCCCTCGAGGGCGACCTGGTCCTGGCCGGGGCCCTGGGCGTGGACGACGGCCCGAGCCAGCAGTCCGGCGCGGCCTACGCCTTCGAGCTGGGGCGCAGCTTCGCGACGCCCTTCTGCTTCGGCGACGGCTCGGGCACGGCCTGCCCCTGCGCCAACGAGAGCGCGCCGGGCGGGCGCGACGGCTGCCTGGCCCTGGGCGAGGGCGCGCGCCTGGGCGCCTTCGGCAGCAACAGCGTGGCCGCGGACGATCTCGTGCTGATCGGCGACTTCGGGCGCACGACGACGGTCTTCCTGTTCGCGGGCGGCGCGGCCCTGAACGGCGGCAACGGCCTGCCCTTCGGGGGCGGCCTGCGCTGCGTGGGGGCGCCCATGCGGCGCCTGGGCGTCAACTTCAGCAACCACTGCGGTCAAGCGATCTGGGGCAACCAGCTGATCAGCCGCGGGGGCTTCTCCGCCGGCGATCAGGTGCGCTTCCAGGCCTGGTTGCGCGCGCCCGGCGGCGGCTGCGGCGCGGGCTTCGGCCTGTCGAGCGCGCTCGAGGTGACCCTGGCGCCCTAGGCCTGGAACAAGCGCTGAGCTACCCGAGCGTCTTGACGGAGGACGAGCCGGATCTGGGGGCAGGGGGCCGGGTCCTCGTGTGGCGCGCGCTCGGGCTCACGCCGACCGAGACGAGCGGCTTGGAGATCAGAGAGGGGGCTTCTCGGGCGGCCGCTGAAAGCGCAACGCAACGAACAAACTCCAGGAAACACCTACGCCGGAATCAAAAACTTCGCGCCCCAGCGACCCGGCGCCAGACAAGAATTCGGACCCGCCCGCCCGCTCCCAGAGCCAGAGGACGGCAGGCCTCTCGTGCAGGGGGGAGGACGCGGCGAACTATCGCCGCAGGGCACTAGATTCCCTAGGTCCCCACGAAGTTCACGGTTCGGTCGAGTTTCAGCTTGGCGCTGGGTCGCGGGGCGCAGCTGCTCTGGGGAGGGCAACGGCGTGGGGCTGGGCGGAAGAAGTCTGGCCGGGCTGGGGTGCCGCATGC
>JAJFFA010000426.1 GCA_021776885.1 Planctomycetota bacterium | reverse complement strand
CCCACGTCCAGAGGAACGCGCCGCGCAGCCACGTGCGCTCTTCCTCGAGCATGCGCAGGCCGACGTCGTAGAGCTCGCACTGCAGCGCCCGCGCGGCGCCGCCGCCGCCGCTGGAGCGCGCGTTCTCCCAGGGCCGCTGGGCCGCGGCCAGGGACAGGTCGTAGCCCAGCTCGGTGAAGACCACCGGCCGCCCCAGGCGCTCGGAGGCGCTGCGCAGGGGCCCCAGACTCCGGCGCCAGCCCAGCTCGAGCTGGGTGCGCGAGGGCACCCCCGTCTGGCCCTCCGCGACCAGCGGGAAGTAGGCCTGGATGCCGATCGCGTCGAGGTCGTCCCAGAAGGGCACGCGCTCCCAGGCGTCCCAGTTGGCCGCGTAGGTCAGGTGCGCGTCGGTGCGTGAGCGCACCCCGCCGATCACCCGGCGCCAGAAGGACTCGTGCTCGGTGAGGAGATCGAGCTCGGTGCCGACCGCGAAGGCGTCGGCCGCCCCCATCACCTCGGCCAGGGAGAGGATCCAGCGCTCGTAGCTCTCGAAGAAGCGCTCGAGCTCGGCGCGATCCTCGAAGTCGATCTCGCCACGCCAGCGGAAGGGGCTGCCCCAGTAGGCCAGGTGCGGCTTGACCAGCAGCGACAGGCCGCGGGCGCGGGCCTCCTCGAGCGGTCGCGTCAGCCAGCGCGGCGGGTCGTCCGGGTCGAGGGACGAGTCGACCGAGCCATCGGCACGGATGCGCGCGTAGGGATGGATCGCGATCCAGTTCACGCCCAGCTCGAGCAGCTCGTCCAGCTCCGTGCCGAAGCCGTCGCTGCCCCACTCCGGGCCGTAGGTCTGGCACGAGATGGTCACGCCGCGCACGCGCGAGGGGTCCACGCGGGGCGCCTCGCCGGCCTCCGGCGCCGCGGCGCAGAGCCAGGTCGCGAGGCCGCCCAGGAGGGCGATGCCGGGCCAGGCGAGGGCGCCGGCGCCCCTCACGGCGTAGACTCCCCACTCCCCCTACGGGTTACCCCACGCCAGCGCATGGACATGAACGATCTGAATCCGCTTACCATCGCCGTCTTCTTCGACCTGGAGAACGTCGCCATCGGAGTCCGCGATGTCAAATCAAAGCGCTTCGAGGTCGACCGGGTCCTGGGCCGACTGCTCGAGAAGGGCAACGTGATCGTCAAGCGCGCCTACGCCAACTGGGGTGGGAACCTGTCGCGCTTCAAGCGCGACTTCCACGAGCACGCGGTCGAGTTGATCGACCTGCCCGGCAGCAAGGTCTCGGGCAAGAACAGCGCCGACATCAAGATGGTCGTCGACGCCCTCGAGATCTCCTACACCAAGCCCCACGTGAACGCCTTCGCCCTGGTCTCCGGGGACTCGGACTTCTCGCCCCTGGTCTCGAAGCTGCGCGAGAACGGCAAGTGGATCATCGGCATCGGGGTCAAGCAGAGCACCAGCCCGCTCCTGATCGACAACTGCGACGAGTTCATCTTCTACGAGGACCTGGCCCTGACCGCGTCGCCGAGCAAGCGCGGCGCGCCGCGGCTCTCCAAGCTGCCCAAGAAGAAGGCCGAGGCCTTCGAGCAGCTGAACGCGGCAGCCCGCGCGCTCTTGCGCGAGGGCAAGCGCCTCTACCCGTCCCTGGTGAAGGAGACGATGAAGCGCCTGCAGCCCCAGTTCAACGAGGAGTACCACGGCTACAGCTCGTTCAACAAGCTGCTGGAGGACGCCCAGGAGCACGAGCTGATTCGCATCAGCCGGGACCCGAAGAGCGGCACCTACATGATCGAGGAACTCCTTGAAGGTTGATCGGCAGCTCGCTGGCTGCGCCGCACGCATGTCCCTGGGCGCACTCGCCGCCCTCGGCGCCGCCTGCGCGTCCGCGCCCCGGCCGGAGCCCGCTGCGGCGGCCGCGCTGCCCGCGTCCCGCGGCCCGGTGCGGGTCAGCGCGGAGGCCGCCGCCGTGCACCGTGCCGGCTTCGTCTTCGACGGGCACAACGACCTGCCCTGGGCCCTGCGCGAGCGCGTCGAGGGCGACCTGTCGCGCATCGACCTGAACCAGTCCCAGCCCGAGCTGCACACCGACATCCCGCGCCTGCGCGCCGGGGGCGTCGGCGCCCAGTACTGGTCGGTCTACATCCCGGCCGACTCGCCCCAGCCCCTGCACGAGGTCTCGGTGCAGATCGACCTCGTGCACCGCATGCTCGAGCGCTACCCCGACACCTTCGCCCTGGCCCTCGACGCGGACGACGTCGAGGACGCCCTGGCGCGGGGCAAGATCGCCTCGCTGATCGGGATCGAGGGCGGCAACGCCATCGAGGAGTCCCTGCCGGTGCTGCGCATGCTGTACCGCATGGGCGCGCGCTACATGACCCTGACCCACGCCGACACCCTGTCCTGGGCCGATGCGGCGACGGACGACCCCAGCAGCGAGCACGACCCGGGGCTCTCGGCCTTCGGCGAGGAGGTGGTGCGCGAGATGAACCGGCTGGGCATGCTGGTCGACCTGTCGCACGTCTCGGAGGCGACCATGGACGACGCCCTGCGGGTCAGCACGGCGCCGGTGATCTTCTCGCACTCGTCCGCCTATGGCGTGGCAGCCCACCCGCGCAACGTGCCGGACGAGATCCTGGTGCGCGTGCGCGACAACGGCGGGATCGTGATGATCAACTTCGCCTCGGGCTTCGTCGTGCCGGAGTCCGCGCGCAAGATGCTACGCATGTTCGACGTGCTGCGCGGGCTGCGCAGCGAGCACCCGGACGACGCCGACTACGAGGCAGCCGTCGCCCGCTGGCGCGCCTCGAACCCGATCGACGCCGGAAACGTGCACCACGTCGTCGACCACATCGAGCACGTGGCGCGGGTGGCCGGGGTCGACCACGTGGGCCTGGGCTCGGACTACGACGGCGTGCCGCTCCTGCCCGAGCAGCTCGGTGACGTCTCGACCTATCCGGTGCTCACCCAGGTCCTGCTCGAGCGCGGCTGGAGCGCCGCCGACGTGCACAAGGTCCTGGGCGGCAACGCCCTGCGCGTGCTGCGGGAGGCCCAGGCGGCCGCCGGGCCCGCGTCCGGGGCGCGGCTCGGCGCCGGAGACGAATAAGGGCTTTCGTCCGGCCCGCGGCTGGCCGAGAATCAGGGCAGGCCATGAACTCCGACATTCTCAAGATCCTGATCGTGGTGCTGGGCATGCCCATCTGGATGCCCTTCGTGAAGGCACTGTGGAGGGAGTTCAACCGGGCCATGCGCGAGGACGGGGGCCTGTTCGGTCCCAGCCCCAGCCCCCTGCAGCGGGCCGAGATCGTGCGCGAGCTGTCGCGCGAGGAGGATCCCCTCGTGAACGAGCCCCTGGCCCACGTCATGTCGCGCCAGGGAGGCTCCGCCGCAGCCTCGCGCAGCAGCTCCTCCCCGGGCGCCGCCCCCGGCCGCGGGGCCGCTGGCCGCACCCCGGCCAGGTCAGCCGCGAAGCGCGCCGCGGCGCGCGGCTTACGGCGCTGAGCCCGGGGCGTTGACCCGAGCGGGCGTGGGGCTAGAGTCACGCCGATGCCGCTCCCCACTCCCTTCCACCCGCGCACCGCGGCGCTCTGCACCAGCCTCTTCTACAAGGAGTGGGCCGGGTACCACGCGGTGCGCTCGTACGACACGACCTTCGAGCGCGAGTACAACGCCTTCCGGCAGAGCGCGGGCCTGATCGACGTCACCCCGCTCTACAAGTACGAGGTCACGGGCCCGGACGCCGGCGCGTTCCTGGCCTTCGTCTCGGTCAAGGACCCGCGCAAGCTGAAGGACGGGCGCTCGACCTACCTGTGCTGGACCGATCCGCGCGGCAAGGTGCTCGACGACGGCACGATCACGCGCTTCCACGAGCGCCGCTACCGGGTCACATCCACCGACCCTTCCTTTGCCTGGCTGGCGCGCTTCACCCGCGGCTTCGAGGTCGAGATCGAGGACACCAGCGCCAAGGTCGGGGCCCTGGCCCTGCAGGGCCCGCGCTCGCGGGACGTGCTCGACGCGGCGACCGAGGGCGCGATCGGGGACCTGCGCTTCTTCGGCGCCACGAGCGCACGCCTGGCCGGCGTCGAGGTCGAGGTGACCCGCACCGGCTACACGGGCGACCTGGGCTACGAGATCTGGATGGCGAACGACGACGCCCTGTCCGTCTGGGACGCGATCGTCGAGTGCGGCAAGCCCCACGGCCTCGAGCCCGCCGGCCTGGACGCCCTGGACGTGACGCGCATCGAAGCCGGCTTCATCCTGGGCGGGGTCGACTACACCAGCGCGCGCCGGGCACTGATCCCCAGCCAGCGCTCGACGCCGTGGGAGATCGGTCTGGGCTGGGCCGTCAAGACGGAGCGCGATCCATTCGTCGGCCAGGCCGCCCTGCGCGAGGCCAAGGCCCGCGGGCCGCAGGTGGAGATCGTCGGCCTCGAGCTGGACTGGGACGTGCTCGAGGGTCTGTACGACGCCAAGAACCTGCCGCCGGAGCTGCCCCTGCACGCCTGGCGCGAGTCGATCCCGGTGTACGACGGCGGAGTCCAGGTGGGCTACGGGACGAGTGGCGCGTGGTCCCCCATGCTGAAGCGCAACCTGGCCATGGCCACCCTCGATGCACGCCACGCCGCGCTGGGCACGCGCCTGGCCATGGAGTGGACCGTGGACCA
>JAJFFA010000425.1 GCA_021776885.1 Planctomycetota bacterium | reverse complement strand
CGCGAGCAGCGCGGCGCTGGTGCTCGGAGTGGGTGTGGCCTTCGCGGGCGGAGCGACTTCGCTGCTCGACGGCCTGCCCGGTGCGCGCCTCGGTCGCGCCCTCGCCTTCGTCGGCGAAGGACGCTGCCCACGCCCCCCCGGGGCGTTCGCGTGGTCAGGCCTGATCGCGGTCCTGGTCCTGTCCCTGGCCCTGGCGCGCTTCGGGTTCGATCGCTGGAGGCGTGCGTGAACCCGCGCCTGCGCTGGCTCGCCGGATGGGGCCTGGTCCTCTTCTTGCTCTGGCCTTCGTCCGTGGCGCGGGAGGACCGACCCGCAGCGGCGCCCTCGATCGCCCTACGCCTGCTCGGCCCGGTCGCCAGCCTGGCCGCGAGCGTCGAGTGGATCCGCTTCGACCTCGCCCTGCGCGACGGACGGTCGGAGCTGGCCTATCGCCGCGCCGCCTCGGCCCTGGCCCTCGACCCCGCGTCGAGCGGAGGCTGGTACACCCTGGCGCGACACCTGATCTTCGACCGCGGATCGGAGACGCGCTCGAGCGATCCGGCCGAGCGCCGGCGCTGGATCAGGGCCGGCCTCGACCTGCTCGAGGAGGCGCGAGCCTCGGCCCGGGACGAGCACGAGGTGCTCGAGTTGCGCGGCACCACGCTCGCGCTCTGGGTCGCGGAACTGGCGCCCGAGCTGGAATGGCCCGGGGGAGTCCGTGCGGCCCTGGAGGAGGGCCTGCGTGACCTCGAGGCGGCGGCGCAGCTGGGCTCCGCGGGGGCTGCAGAGCACGCCCGAGCCGTCCGTGCTCGCCTCGCTGATTGAGCCCCGATAGGATCCCCCTCGTGGGCTTCTTGATGGACAGCGTGGTGGAAGGAGGCTGGATCGCCCGCCTCTTCTCCGAGTTCCACTACCTGGCGCCGTTCACGGTCCTGCTGCTGTGCGGCATCGGGCTGCCCCTGCCCGAGGAGGTCAGCCTGCTGGGCTCGGGCCTGCTCGTCTACCACGGCGACGTCGAGTTCGTACCGATCGTCCTGGTCTGCTCCGCTGCGATCCTGCTCGGGGACACGATCCCCTTCTTTCTGGGACGGCGCTACGGCATGAGCGCCCTGGCCCTGCCCGGCGTGGCGCGCATCCTGCACCCCGACCGGATGGAGATCCTGAAGCAGCGCTTCGAGGAACACGGCAGCTGGGCGGTCTTCACCTGCCGCTTCCTGCCCGGGATCCGCATTCCGAGCTACTTCATGGCCGGAACGCTGCGCATGAAGTACCCGCGCTTCCTGCTGCTGGACGGCCTGGGGGTCGCGATCTCCGTGCCGATCTCGATCTGGGTCGGGCATTTCTTCGGCGAGCAGATCCAGCGCGCCAACGAGCGCATCCGCGACCTGCACCTGCTGCTCGGCTTCGGCGTGGTGTCCCTGGTCGTGATCCTGGTGGTCCGCTCCAGGGCCCAGCGAGCCCAGCGCCGCAAGGACAACCGGACCCACGCGACGGACCCGGAGCGGGAGTCCGCCCCGGCTCCGGAGCCCGGATCGGGCGATTCGCCCGATCCGGCAGCGAAATCCTGAAGCGCGCTGCGCGCCCGGGCGGGCGCGGGGCCCCCGCGTCGTCGCGGCATTCCGCCGTTTGACGGGTTGACGCTGGCCCTGGGGCCCGTATCCTCTTTCACCATTTAACGTCGCGGGGACCACCGAAGGGCCCCCGGCATCGACGCTTCCCCGCGGGCCGCCTGCCCCCGAAATCCGACCCCCATGGACAGTTTCCTCTACTTCTCGATCGGCACCGCCGTCGTCGCCCTGGGCTTCGCCGTCTTCAAGTACCGCGCGATCATGACGCGCGATGCGGGGGACGCGAAGATGCAAGACATCTCGCGTCAGGTGCAGGAGGGCGCAGCCGCCTTCCTCAAGGCTGAGTACCGCTGGCTGACGGTCTTCGTGATCGTCGTGGCCATCGCCATCGCCATGTCCAGCGCCGAGAGCGGCCTGGGGGTCAAGACCGCCATCGCGTTCGTGGCGGGAGCCGCGGCGTCCGCCATCGCGGGCTACTTCGGAATGCACACCGCGACCCGCGCCGCCGTGCGCACGACCCAGGCGGCCCGCGGAGGCCTGGCCGACGCCCTCGGCGTCGCCTTCAGCTCCGGCATCGTGATGGGCATGAGCGTCGTGGGCCTGGCGCTGATGGGGGTGGTCGTCTTCACCCTGGCCTTCAAGGCCGACGGGGTGCCCCTGTCCGAGTCCCTCGAGTACGTCCTGGGCTTCAGCTTCGGCGCCTCGTCCATCGCGCTCTTCTCGCGCGTCGGTGGCGGCATCTTCACCAAGGCCGCGGACGTCGGCGCGGACCTGGTCGGCAAGGTCGAGGCGGGAATCCCCGAGGACGACCCGCGCAACCCGGCCACCATCGCCGACAACGTCGGTGACAACGTCGGTGATGTGGCCGGTATGGGCGCCGACCTGTTCGAGTCCTACGTGGGCTCGATCATCGCCGCCATGACCCTGGGCGCCTTCACCTTCGCGGGCAAGGAGCACATGGACTCGATGGTCATCCTGCCCATCGCCGTCGCGGCCCTCGGCATCCTGGCCTCGATCGTCGGCACCTTCTTCGTCAAGGCCACCACCGAGCACGACATCCACACGGCCCTGTTCAAGGGCCTGATCATCGCCTCGATCCTGGCCTCGGGCGGCGCGGCGGCCCTGACCCTGGGCGTCCTGACCTTCCCCGAGGGCGTCTCGGGCGGGAAGCTCCTGGTGGCGATCGTGTCCGGCGTGGTGATCGGCGTGATCATCGGCAAGCTGACCGAGTACTACACGTCGACCGAGACCAAGCCGGTGCGCAACATCGCCCAGCAGTCCCAGACCGGCGCAGCGACGAACATCATCCACGGCCTGGCCACAGGCATGGAGTCGGTCGCCGCCCCGGTGCTGTGCATCTGCGTCGCGATCTACCTGGCCAACTCGATGGCCGGTGTCTACGGCGTGGCGATCGCCGCCGTAGGCATGCTCTCGACCCTGGGTATCTCCCTGGGCGTCGACGCCTACGGCCCGGTGGCCGACAACGCGGGCGGGCTGGCCGAGATGGCCGAGCTGCCCCCGGAGGTGCGCGAGCGCACCGACGCCCTCGACGCCGTCGGCAACACCACCGCCGCCATCGGCAAGGGCTTCGCCATCGGCTCCGCAGCCCTGACCGCCCTGGCCCTGTTCAGCGCCTTCTGCGCCCGCGCGGGTGTGCTGGGCGGAACGGGCGCGTTGGTGCTCGACATCAACTCGACCCAGGTCATCATCGGCCTGCTCCTGGGCGGCATCCTGCCCTTCCTCTTCAGTGCTCTGACGATGCGCGCCGTCGGCAACGCGGCCTTCGCCATGGTCGAAGAGGTGCGGCGTCAGTTCCGCGAGATCCCGGGCATCATGGAGGGCACGGGCAAGCCCGACGCCGCGCGCTGTGTCGAGATCTCGACCAAGGGATCGCTCAAGCAGATGATCCTGCCCGGCGTCATCGCCGTTCTGGCGCCGAGCGTGGTCGGCCTGTGGAGCGTCGAGGCCCTGGGTGGCCTCCTGGCCGGCGCCCTGGTGACAGGCGTCATGATGGCCATCTTCATGTCCAATGCCGGCGGTGCCTGGGACAACGCCAAGAAGTACATCGAGGGCGGCGCCCACGGCGGCAAGGGCTCGGACTCGCACAAGGCGGCGGTCGTCGGCGACACGGTCGGCGACCCCTTCAAGGACACCTCGGGCCCCTCGCTCAACATCCTCGTCAAGCTGATGACGGTGGTGGGCCTGGTCTTCTTGCCCTGGTTCATCCGCTGATCCATAAGCACCGAGCACCCGAGCCCCGGACACCGATCCGGGGCCTCGGGGTATCCTCGGTTGACTCGAACAGGAGCTCCACGATCGAACCCAGACAGCTAGCGGCGGCCTGCGCCTGGCTCGCCGACCAGAAGAAGGGGCGCGAAATCCGCGTCTACGACGTGGACGAGCACATCAAGGTCGCGGACTACTTCGTGATCGTGACCGGCACGAGCCGGCCCCACGTCAAGGCGCTCTACGATGAGCTCCACGTGCGCCTCAAGGCGGCCGGGGAGACCCACGCCCGGGCCGAGGGTGCGGACCTGGGCTGGTGGATCGTGATCGACTACGGAGACGTGGTCGTGCACCTGGTCCAGCCCGAGGCGCGCCAGTTCTACAACCTGGACAACCTGTACAAGGAGTGTCCGGAGCTGGAGTGGAGCGCAGTCGAACTGCCCGCCCTGCCCGAGGTCGGCGGGCGGCCCGCCAAGCTGGCCGAGTAGGGCCGCGCTGGCCGGCCGTTCGAGCGGCGCCCGGAAAATCCCGCTCGACTCGCGGCCCTTTTCGACCGATAACCCATGGGGGGACTCGGCCTGGGCGATCCCCCGTCCCCATGCAGTGGCACGAGTGGAACGAGGCTGCGTTCGAACGGGCGAAGGAGAGAGACTGTCCCGTCCTCCTCTTTCTGTCCGCGCGCTGGTGCCAATGGTGCCGCGAGCTGCTCGAGACCACTCTTGCTGACGAGCGCGTCAAGGCGGCCCTGTCCGAGCGCTTCGTCTGCATCCAGGTCGACAAGGAGCGCCGCCCCGAGCTCGATGCGCGCTACCGCCGCGGCGGCTGGCCGACATTGGCCTGGCTCGACGCCGAGGGCGAGGTGCTGACCACCGACAACTACCTCGACGCCGACGCCCTGCTGGCGCGGCTGGAGCAGGTCCTGGACGGCTGGCCCGAGAACGCGGAGCGCCTGCGCGCCGGTGGGAGCCCGGAGCCGGCCAGCGACGGAGCCCCGGGCGCCGTGCTGCAACCGCGGCGCAAGCCCGCCCGCGAGCTCTCGATGGACATCGTCGACGACGTCCTCGGCACCCTGGTCGACTCGGTCGATGCGGTCCACGGCGGCTGGGGCAAGCGCCACAAGTTCCCCCACCCCGAGGCGCTGCACTTCATGATCGTGCGCTGGTCCCAGACCGGCGACAGCAAGCTGCTCTCCGCGGTGACGCGCACCCTGCGGCACATGCAGGCCGGCGAGATCTACGACAAGGTCGAGGGCGGCTTCTACCGCTACGCCACCCAGCCGGACTGGAGCGTGCCGCACCACGAGAAGATGCTGGAGAGCAATGCCCAGCGCCTCCTGGCCTACGTCGAGGCCTACCAGGCCCTGGGCGAAGACTCCTTCCGCGAGACGGCGAACGGCATCCTGTCCTGGATGCTGGGCACGCTACGCGACCCGGAGACAGGCGCGTTCAAGGGCAGCCAGGATGCGTCCCCGCAGTACGCGCACCTCGCGACCCGCGAGGCGCGGGCCGACTTCGGGGCGCCGGACTGCGATCCGACCCTGTTCACCAACTGGAACGCGGTGGCCGTCTTCTCGCTCTTGAAGAGCGCCCTGGTGCTGGAGCGCGACGAGCTGCGCGGTCAGGCCCTGACCACCCTCGACTTCCTGATGGACAACCTCTGGGACGCGTCCCAGGGCATGTACCACTACTGGGACGGCACCTACAACCTGCCCGGGCTCCTGACCGACCAGGCCTACACCCTGCGTGCTCTGGTCGAGGCCATGCACTACGCGGGCGAGAACCGCTACCTCGAGCCCGCCCTGGCCATCGCGCGCTGGACCGACGAGCACCTGTCCGCGCCGGACGGCAGCTTCTTCGACTCCACCCACGGCGCCCGCGATCGTGCCGTGGTCCACTCGCGCAACAGCTCGTTGCTCGAGAACTCGGTCATGGCGGAGGCGCTCCTGCGCCTCTCGGGCGAGCGCCATCGAGCCGCGGTGTCGCAGGTAGTCCGCGAGCTCGTCGCGCATCGCCTCCGCGCTCGCCGGTCGGTCGGCGGCATCGCCGCTCATCGCGCGGCGCGCGAGGTCGGCG
>JAJFFA010000424.1 GCA_021776885.1 Planctomycetota bacterium | reverse complement strand
GGCAGGCAGAACACGAGAGCCGCGACGAGCCCGCCCTGGATCAGCCTGCCCCCGCGCAGGGCGAAGGGCAGGGCGACCAGGGGCAACAGTTTGACCGCGCCCGCGGCTCCCAGGGCGAGGGAGCCGAGGGTCGCGCGGCCGGGGAGCGCCGCCAGGCCCGTGAGCAGCAGCAGGAGGGCGAGGGAGTCGAAGTGCCCGGAGCCCGCGAACTCGACGGCGGCCAGGGGCGAGAGGGCCCAGACGGCGAGGGCGCCGGGGGGTCTCCCGAGCCGGCGCAGGAGCACCGCCAGGGGCAGGAGCAGGGCGAGATCAAAGCATGCAAAGGCCAGGCGGAGGGCGAACAGGAGGCCGCCCTCTCCAGCCCCGAACAGGCCGCGGGCGACGCGCTCGACCGCCGCGAACGCCGCCTGGGCCAGGGGCGGATACGCCGCGCGGATCTCGGGGTGGTTGATGCGCGCGTGGAGCTCGGGCAGAGCGTCGCGCAGGGCCTGGCGCTCGGGCGTGCTGAGCTCGGCGGGGGCGAGGGCGTAGGGACTGTCCCCCTGGGCCGTGAGGGCGCCCTCCCACCCGTAGCGGTACAGGTCGTCCGAGAGCAGGACCGGGCCCGAGAGACAGACTCCGCGCAGGAGGATGGCCGCGAGCACCAGGGGCAGGATCTTCGCCATCCCCGCGCCCCCGCGGGGGGCCCGCGCGAGGCATGCGAGCATCCCCAGCCAGGCACCACTCGAAACGAGCAGACAAACCATGCCGGGCACGTTCTCGTACGATGACCCAAACGAGGCGAAGACCGCCAGGGCCCCCAGTTCGAGCGCATAGAGCAGCCAGAAGGCAACGCCCAGCGCCAGGATCGGCCTGCCGGGGACCACGCCGCGACCACGCTCGGAGAGCTCCCCGGCGCCTCGCCCCAGGGCCGGGGATGAGCCGTCGTCCGTGTGCATCAATCGAGGTGCATGGATGAGACTGGGCGAAGAAATGTCCGAGTCGCCCCTTCAGAGAATGCCGGGACCGACCGTTAGTTGGATTGGAGCCGAGCGGGCTCCCCGATACCAGATCCGCGCCCGGGGGGGCCACGGTAACGGAATCGGTTGCTTCCTCAGGGGAAGCTTGGTGGGTCGTTGGTGCACCCTCGCCAACGATCCACCGTTCTATTCGCAGCGAACGCAGCGAGTTGCGCCCCTTCCCACCGGGCCGCGCTCCGGACTCGCGCGCCCCCAGAGCAGTCCAAGCAGCGGCACCCGTGCCGGCTCAGAGCAGGCTCGCGAGCTGCTCCATCAAGGGCCAGGCGCGCGCCCCTGCGTCGACCTCCTGGACCAGCTGGCGCAGACCGCGCCGCAGCGGGTCGATGCGATCCCAGGCCGGCGCCCGGCGGCGGAGGTCATCCAGCGCCGCGTCGACCTCGCGCTCGACTTCGCGGGCCCGCAACCCTTCCTGGTCCATGCGCGCATGGGAATGGAGCCGGGCCAGGCAGCGCCGAGCCGCGGGAAGCTGCTCCAGGGCGGCGCCCAAGGCCACTCCGATCAAGGCCCAGTAGGGGCCGCTGATCCGCAGGCGGCCCCCGGCTTCAGCCCGCAGCAGGGCTCCCGGGAGGTCACCACCCGCTTCCATGAGAGCGGCCTCCGTGGTCGCCGCCCGCAGCCGCAGGGCCGGGGTGCGGCGGCACTCCCGGCGCAGCTCGAGAGCTGCCACAACCCGTTCGAGCTCGGACCCGGCCGGGACGGAGTGTCCCTGGGCCAGGCGCGCCCGGGCCAGGGCCAGACGCGCCGCCGGGTGGCCGTCGAGGGCCAGGGCGCGACGCGCGAGGCGGCCCCCCGTCTCGACCGGCCACGAGGCGGGGTGCCCGAAGGCGCAGGCCAGGAGCTCGCGGGCCAGCGGCCCGCCCTCGCTACGCACCTGGAGCAGCTCGCTGCGCAGACCCCGGCGCCAGGACTTCAGCACCTCAGGGTGTGCGGGCGGCCCGATCAGGGCCCGCCGCGGGTGGCGCGCGACACTGGCCAGCTCGGCGGCCTGGCTGAGCAGCGCCGACTGCTCTGCAGCCCGCACCCGCTCCAGCTCGCACTCGACGCTGGCGGAAGCAACCGTCCCCGGGTCGAGGTCCTCGATCCCACGCTCGGTGAGCAGGACCCACGCGATGGCTTCGATCTCGGCTTGCTCGCGGGTCAGCAACGTCGTCCTCCACCATGGGGACCGGGCCGACCCCGACCTGGGCTCCGACTTTCTCGGATTTCCTCCCCGCCCCGATCCCGCCCACGGCCTTCCCCCGCCGCGCTCGGTTTGTTAGAGCAGTCCCGGATGGGCTCCAGCATGCAAGGTAAGACCGCTCTCGTCCTCGGCGTCGCCAACAAGCGCTCCATCGCCTGGAGCTGTGCCAAGGCCCTCGCGGCCGATGGCGCGCGGGTCGCCCTGACCTACGCCGGCGAGCGCCTGGAGAAGCCGGTGCGCAGCCTGGCCGAGGAGCTCGAGGGCTCCCTGGTCCTGCCCTGCGACGTCACCGACCCCGCCTCGGTCGACGCTCTCTTCGAGAGCCTGCAGACCGAGTTCGGTGCCCTCGACGCCATGGTGCACGCCATCGCCTACGCCCGCCGCGAGGAGCTGGCCGGCCGCTTCATCGACACGACCCGCGACGGCTACGCCCTCGCCCACGAGGTCTCGTCCTGGTCCCTCGTCGACCTGGCCCGCCGCGCCCAGCCCCTGATGGAGGGCCGCGAGGGCTCGATCGTCACCCTGACCTACCTCGGCTCGGAGCGCGTGATCCCGAACTACAACGTGATGGGCACCGCCAAGGCCGCCCTCGAGGCGGCGGTGCGCTACCTGGCCCACGACCTGGGTCCGGCGGGCGTGCGGGTCAACGCCATCAGCGCGGGCCCCATCCGCACCCTCTCGGCCTCCGGGGTGAAGGACTTCGGCTCGATCATCGACCGCATCGCCGAGACCGCGCCCCTGCGGCGCAACGTGACCGCCGCCGACGTCGGTGCGGCCGCGCGCTTCCTGCTCGGCCCGGACTCGAGCGCGATCACAGGTACGACCCTGTACGTGGACTGCGGCTTCCACGTCATGGGCGTGTCCTGAGGGCGGGCGCCCTCGGCATTCCCACGCGAAGTCGCGCGTCAGTCGCTCACTTCGGACCAGAGCTCGCGCTGGAGCAGCCGCCCCCACTCCTCGTCGAAGGGGTGCACGCGCTCCGCTCGCTGGCCACCGCAGTAGAGGGGTAGGCCCGCGTTGGCCCACTCGAAGAGCGAGCCCTCCAGGTTGCGGACGTCCTCGAACCCGCGCTCGATCAAGGCCTCGCTCAGGCCGCCCGAGCGGTAGCCCACCGAGCAGTAGACGACGATGGGCGTTCCGCTCGGCACGGAGGCGAGCTCCTGCAGCGCCCGCTCGAGGTCGGGGGTGTTGCGCGCCCGCGCCAGGTGACTGACCGCGAACTCAGCGGGGGAGCGGGCGTCGAGGAGCAGCGGGGGCCGCTCGCCTTCGAGCTGCACCGCCAGCTCGGGCACGGTCACCCGCGGCGCATCCGGAAAGCTCGTGCGCACCCATTCCTTCGTAGCCGGCCAGTCGGGGTGGGTCGCGCGGACGGCGGGACCCGCCGCGTCAACCCCCGGGATCGGGGGGGGCGCACTGGCTACGTCCGGATCGGAGGCGCCCCCCGCCGTGCAGGCGGCGGGCAGCGCGAAGAGCGTGAGCAGCGCGGGAGCGAGGGCGCGGGCGTGCATGTGGAGCGGCCCTGTGAGAGCCGCGGGCGAGGGTAGCACGCGTGGGCAGGAGCGCGAAGTCGGGCGCGCGCCGCTGCCTGCGGGTCCGGACAGGGGCGGCTCGCCAGAGCTAGAAGGAGATCTCCAGACCGGCGTAGGGGCCGGCGATCAGGAAGTCGGCGTCGACCTCGCTGTTCTGGTCCTGGAACTGGGCGTCGACCACGATGCCGCGGTAGCCGATCACCAGGTTACCGACGAGGCGATCGTCGGTCAGACCCAGGAGGCGCACCTCCCCGGCCAGGTCGAAGTCCGCGAGGAAGGCCTCGACGCCATCGATGTCCGCCTGCAATGCCGCGACCTCGGCCCAGACCCGGAACTTGCCCGGGTTGACGACGAGGCGCGCGCCCAGCAGCGGGATCGCCTGGGTCTCCTCGGTGGAGACGTTGTTTCCCGTGCGCATCCCGGAGCCGTCGAGCTCCTCGATCGAAAGGTTGATGTCGACCAGGGTCGCGCCCAGGCCGATGCCCAGCTCGATCAGCCCGGTCGGGAACACGTCGAAGGTCAGCAGCGCGGTGACGCCCTCGTACTGGAAGTCCGTGGCCACGTCCTGGTTGCCCGAGATCGTGATCCCGCCGATGGTGATCGCCGCCTCCGTCTCGCCCGTGCCGGCGAAGTCGGCGGCGAGCACGGAGACGGAGAGGTGCGCCGGTCCGAATTCCAGGTCCGCGCGCGGGCTGAAGGTCGAATCGGTGCTCATCAGCCCCAAGCGCTCGGCGTCGCTGGTCGCCACGGCGCCGGAGTTCGAGTCCGTGGCGCCGATATCGCCGCTGATTTCGTAGAAGGCGAGGCGCGGGGTCACCGAGGCGCTCGGCAAGGAGCAACCCACGGCCGAGGCGAAGAGCGGAACGAGGAAGCTTGCTTTCATGGAATCGTTACGTTCGGGACTCGCCGTCCAGGGCGCCGCGTAGGGCCCCGGAACGCCGTTTCGGAGGGGCTCCGCCCGCGCTTCGGGCGGGGTCGAGCCCGCAGGGCTGCTTCGGCCAATCCTTGTCCAAACCGGCGCGAACTCCAAGCGCCCGGCTCCGTACCGCGCCCCGATCCCAAGATCGGGACGTGCCCCCCTCCTCCAGCGGATTGCGGCCCGTGGCTGCCGATCGTTAGGTTTCGCCCTCCCCCCCAACTCCGACGGAGCCCCCCGTGCCTCGACTCCCGCTCTCCTTGCTCTTGACCCCGCTCCTCCTTGGCCCGGCCGCCCTGGCCAGCGCGAGCCCCCTGGACGGCCCGCCGATCCCGGCCGACACCGAGATCGTGACCACGGCCTCGGGCCTGAAGTACTCGGTCCTGAAGCCGGGCACCGGCCAGGCGCCCCCGAAGCCCGGGGACCGGGTCAAGGTGCACTACAGCGGCTGGCTCGCCGACGGGACCCTGTTCGACTCCTCGCGCCAGCGGGGCACGCCGAGCGAGTTCGGAGTGGGCGATGTGATCGAGGGTCTGAACGAAGCCCTGGTCATGCTGTCGCCGGGCGCGCAGGTCAAGCTGACCATCCCCTCCGAGCTGGCCTACGGAGTGACCGGTCGGCCGCCGAAGATTCCGGCCAACACCGACCTGATCTACGAGCTCGAGCTGCTCGCGATCACCGCCGTCGGCCCGGAGTTCATCGCCTTCGATGAGGCCGGCGCCACGACCACCGCCTCCGGCCTGGCGTGGAAGACCGTCGAGGAAGGCGCGGGACCGGCCATCGGCCTCGAGGGGCAGGCCTGGCTCGAGTACGCCATGTGGGACGAGGCGGGCAAGTTCTACCTGAGCTCGACAGTCAGCCAGGCGCCTCTGATCGGGGTGGTGGGCGAGCTGCCCTACGCCGTGCTGCGCGAGGGCGTCGCCCTGCTCTCCGAGGGACAGCGCGTGGTCATCAAGGCCCCGCCGGAGCTGGCCTTCGGCGATCGCACGGGGCGCGGCTTGCCGCCGCCCAACTCCACCACGATCTGGCAGCTGCGCCTGATGTCCACCTTCCAGGCACCGGCGTTCGAGCTGCCGCCCGACTCCGAGCTCGAGACCACGCCCTTCGGCGTCCAGTACAAGATCCTGCGCCTGGGCAGCGGACAGCCTGGCGAGGGCGCGAACGAGGTCCTGACCCACTACGCGGGCTGGCTGACCGACGGCACGCCCATCGACTCGTCCTACGACCGCGGCCAGCCGCTGCAGTTCCGCATGGACGGCGTCATCGCCGGCTGGGGCGATGGCATGACGGAGATCTACGAGGGCGGCAAGGTGCTGCTCGTGATCCCGCCCGACATGGGCTACGGCGAGCGCGGCAACCCTCCGATCGTGCCGCCCAACTCGACTCTGGTCTTCGTCATCGAGCTCCTGCGCGTGCTCTCGTAGACCTCTCCGGCCGCGCGCGCGGATGAACCCGCGGCGCGGCCCGGGGTTCAGCCGCGGGTCGAGGCAGCCGGCCCGTGGGCGTGGTCGTGGGCGTGCGCCGGGTCGTGGTCGTGGTCGTGGTCGTGGTCGCCCGCGTTCAGGGCAGCTGACGAGGCGCCGACCCCGAAGCGCGTGCGCAGCACGGAGGCCACGACCGCCACGCCGAAGACCAGGGCGGACCCGTTGACGAGCCACGCGGGCAGCATCGAGTGCTCCCCCGCGAGGGACGCGGAGGGCAGCACACCCAGCCATGGGTACAGGCGATCGACGAACCACCCCAGGGCCAGGGTCGTCGCGGCCAGCATGCCGACGTGGATCAGGAGGGCACGCCTGCCCAGGGTGCGTGAGACCGCCACCAGGGACGCCGCGTTCGTGGCTGGACTGGCCAGCAGGAACACCAGCGCCGCGCCCGGCGAGAGGCCCTTCAACACCAGGGACGCCGCGATCGGAGTCGACGCTGCCGCGCAGACGTAGATCGGAATCCCGACCACCAGCATCAGGAGCAGACCACTGAAGCCCTGGGCCACGGGCAGCTCGAAGAACGAGGCCGGGATCGCGGCCGAGATCAGGCCCGAGACCAGCATGCCGACCAGCAGCAGGCCGGCCAGGTCGTCCAGCATGTCGACGAAGGCGAAGCGCAGGGTCTCGCGCAGGAACCCACGGCGCGGCGCTGCGGCCTCTGGCGCCCCGGGCGCACCGGACGCCTCGCTGCCGGAGGGGTGGCAGCTCTCCTCCACTTCGACCGAACAGCAGGCTGCCCCGCTAGGCGCGCCGCGCTGCTGCGGTCCCGCATCGGGCTGCGGGTCGTCCTGCGCGGCTCCACTTGCGAACAGGCTGACGGCCCCCCCGGTCAGGATCGCGGTCAAGACAGCCCCGATCGGGCGCACGACCGTCATGATCGGGTCGAGCAGGGCCCAGGTCACCGAGACCGAGTCGACCCCCGTCTCGGGAGTCGCGATCAGGAACGCGCTCGTTGCGCCGCGACTGGCCCCGGCCTTGCGCAGGGAGATGGCGACCGGCAACACCGAGCAGGAGCAGAGCGGCAGGGGCGCGCCGATCAGCGCCGCCTTGATGACCGAACGCGCGTCGTTCCGGGCCAGGTGTCGCTCGAGCCACTCGGGCTTCATCCACTGGCGCAGCGCGCCCGCGACCACGAGCCCCAGCAAGAGGTACGGCGCCATGCTGATGAACACCGCGGCGGCGCCCTCGACGCCCTCGAGGGCGAAGCTGCGCACGCCATCGGCCTGCGGCAGGGTCACCCCCGTGAACAGGACCCCGGCGACGACCCAGGCCAGCTTGGTCCACTTCTCGCGACGCTCGTGGAAGACCTCGGGTAGCAGGTCACAGATCGAGACGTAGAGGAACGTGCCACAGGCGAAGCCGGTCAAGAGCGCCTCGACCACATCCCCCGCGCCGGCGATCAGACGCCCACTGCCCATGCCCAGGGGCGTGGCCAGGGCGAACAGGCCCAGGAAGCCCAGGGCTCGCCTGCGACCCAGCCCGGCCAGGCGCATGACCGACGAGAGCGAGAAGGCCTCGGCGCCCTTGTGCACGCACAGGCCGAAGTAGAAGGCCCACTCCGCATCGAGCAGGTCCGCGAAGGCGCTGATGCCGAGACCGGTGCTGAAGGAGTGCACGCACAGGCCGACGAAGGTGGCCGAGAAGAGCAGCCGGTGGGGATCGCTGCGCTCGGGTCCGTCGCGCTCGACCAGCCAGACGCGCTCGACGACGAACAGGAAGAGGAAGCCGAAGAGCAGCGCGCCCCAGGGCACCAGCCCGGCGCCCTCGCCCCCCGCGTCGTGGTCGGCCGGACCGTGGGCGTGTCCACCTCCGGCGAGCTCGGGCAACAGGTGCAGGAAGAGCGATCCCAGGAAGATCCCCGCCGCCAGGGACACCAGCCGGTGCAGCCCGCGCTCGGACCACGAGCGGTACAGGGGCGGGAGCGCCCCCAGGAGCACCACGGCCACCAGGGCCAGGGCCAGCCCCAGGTGTCCGGGGGGAGCGGGCAAGAGGCTGAAGAGTTGCATCGCGACCCGGGCATCGTAGGCCCGCCGAACGGGGCGCCAACCCCCGGGACACAGATCGACGCGTTATCCTGCTGCGCCCCACCCCAGCCCCGAAAGCCGCCCGAGGACTTCGATGATCCGCACGCTACTCGCCCTGTGCCTCCTGAGTGCCCCCGCCGCTCCCCAGCGCGTCCTGACCCCGGAGGACGTGGCCCGGCTCGCGAGCGTCCGCTCGGCCGAGCTCTCACCCGACGGCGGACACATCGCCTTCACACGCAGCGTCCAGCGCGACCCCCTGGGTGGCGACGACGGCCGTGCCTGGAGCGAGCTCTGGGTCCTGGACCTCGCCAGCGGCGACGAGCGCCCCTTCGTCAGCGGCGAGGTCAGCGTGGGCTCCGCCCACTGGACCGTCGACGGCAGCGGCATCGCCTTCCTGGCCAAGCGTGACGGCGACGAGCACACGTCGCTCTACGTGATCCCGCTGCGCGGCGGGGAGGCGCGCCGCGTCGCGTCCCTCGACGAACGCTCGATCGGCGCCTACGACCTGGCGCCCGACGGAGTGCACGTGGCCCTGCGCTCCACCGCCCCGAAGTCGGAGGCGCGCGAGAAGCAGGAGAAGCAAGGCTTCCGCCAGGAGATCTACGAGGAGGACTGGCGAGCGAACGAGGTCTGGATCGCGTCCATCGTCGACGCGGACGCCGAGCCGCGGCAGCTCGAGGTCGAGGGCTCGGTCTACGCCCTCGACTACAGCCCCGCGGGCGAGCGCCTGGCCCTCTCCGTCGCGCCCACGGCGCTGGTGGACGACAGCTACATGCGCCAGCGCACACGCATCGTCGACGTGCAGAGCGGCGAAGTTCTGGCGCGCATCGAGAACCCGGGCAAGTTCGGCTCCTTCGCCTGGAGCCCGGACGGCGAGCACCTGGCCCTGATCTGCGCCGGCGACGTCCACGACCCCGTCGCCGCGCGCCTGATGCTGGCCTCGACGCGCAGCGGCGAGCTGACGCCACTCTTGCCCGAGTACGAGGGCGCCGTGCAGCGCGTCGCCTGGCAGGACGCCGAGCACCTGATGTTCGTCGCCGGGCGCGGCGTTTCGAGCGTGCTGGAGAAGATGCGCGCCGAGCCCGGCGCCGAGCGCACGACCCTGGTCGCGCCGGGCGGGCCGATCCTGAGCTCCCTCTCCTTGGCCGCGGACGGCCTCAGCGCCGCCTTCGTCGGCGACACGCCGCAGCACCCGGGCGAGGTCTTCCACAGGGTCCACGGCGACGCGCGCCCGACGCGCCTCACCGACTCGAACCCGTGGCTGGCCGAGGTGACCCTCGGCGACCAGGAGCCGCTGCGCTTCGCCGCCCGCGACGGACTCGAGATCGAGGGCATCCTGATCCGCCCCGTCGGCACGCCGCCCGGCGAGCGCGTGCCCCTGATCCTCTACGTCCACGGCGGCCCGGAGTCGCACCACTCGAACGGCTGGCTCAGCTCGTACTCGAACCCCGGCCAGGTCGCTGCGGGTCGCGGCATGGCCGTGTTCCACACCAACTACCGCGGCAGCACGGGGCGCGGCGTCGCCTTCGCCAAGCTCAGCCAGGGCGACCCCGCGGGCGCGGAGTTCGACGACCTGATCGACGCGCTCGACCACCTGATCGCGGAGGGCCTGGTCGACTCCGAGCGCGTCGCCGTGACCGGCGGCTCCTACGGCGGCTACGCCACGGCCTGGTGCTCGACGCGCTACTCCGAGCGCTTCGCCGTCGGGGTCATGTTCGTGGGCATCTCGAACAAGATCTCGAAGGTCGGCACGACGGACATCGCGGACGAGGAGTTCCTCGTCCACGCCCTGCACCGCCCCTGGGAGGACTGGCAGTTCTTCCTCGAGCGCAGCCCGATCTACTACGCCGGGCAGTCGAAGACGCCGCTCCTGATCCTGCACGGCAAGGACGACCCGCGGGTCAACCCGGGGCAATCCCGCGAGCTGTACCGTCACCTCAAGCTGCGCGG
>JAJFFA010000423.1 GCA_021776885.1 Planctomycetota bacterium | reverse complement strand
GATAGCCTCGTCTTCGTACAGGTCCTCGAGCACCGGGTAGGTCTCGACGTCGAACCACTCGTTGAACATCTCCCGCGTCCTGTTCGGCGGCCACGCGGATAGATGGGATGAGAAGGCCAGCCTCGGGTGCGGGGTACCGTGAGGTCCCCAACTCAAGTACGGGCTCGAGGCCCAAGAAGGATGCTGACCATGACGGAAGCAACCACGACCCTGGGAACCATGACGCGTGGAGTTGGCGGTCGGAAGGCCGGAGACGGAGTTGACCTGGACCGAGCCGTTGTCCGACAAGGTCACGTTGCAGATGTCCAGGGTGCCACCTTGGTGGTTGAAATAGAGCGCCGCCCCGGACGACGAGTGATTCGAGCGGAACGTGCAGAAGCGGATGTCGACGCCCAGCACTGCGTTTCCGCCGTCGTGATACATTCCGCCGCCGCCGGCGAACGTGACGCACCCGGCCACCGAGCAGGCCGCGACGCAGTCCTCGATCGTGAGGTTCTCGAACAGGTTCTCGTCGCTCTCAGCGTTCGTCACGTCGCTGCCCAGGGAGAGAATGCCGCCCCCGTGCAGTCGGTGGCCGACGGAGTCGGGGTCCGTGGCGCTGCCCTCGCGGATCCGGAACCCGTCGAGGACCGCGCGCTCCACGTTCACGTTCGCGAGAACGACGTGGCGCCGGACCCCGCGGCCGGTCAGCACGGTGCGCGTGAACGACCCGTCGGGCATGTCGGGGTTCAAGGCCGAGCCCCCGAAGCCACCATGGACCTCGACGTCGTCGAGCAGGGCGAAGACGGGATCGAAGTCGAACACGTCGTTCGGACTCGGCCCGTCCACCGGCCGTCCTATCCAGAAACTCGGCCGTGGCGTAAGCGACGGCCGGGCAGTGACTTGGGAGGCGCTACAATAGGCGCATGCGAGCCGAACTGCATCCTCTGCGAGCGCTGCTCCTGACCGTCTCGGGCTGTGTGAACCGACACCAGCAGGGCGTCATCGAGTACCTACTCGAAGAGAACCGCGTCCTGAAGGAGCAGCTCAAAGGTCGCAAGCTTCGGCTCACGGACGACCAGCGCAGACGCTTGGCAGCCAAGGCCAAGGTCCTCGGCAGGCGGGCTCTCAACCGCGTGGCGACGATCGTCACCCCGGACACCCTCATGCGATGGCACCGGAAGCTGATCGCACGGAAGTGGACGTTCGTGGCCAAGCGTGTGGGGAGGCCGGGCCTGATGAAGGCGATCAAGGCGCTGATCGTGCGGATGGCCATCGAGAACCCATCTTGGGGGTACTGCCGGATCCAGGGCGAACTTCAAGACGTGGGGCACCGCGTGGCGTCATCGACGATCGCGAACGTGCTCAAGGTGAACGGGATCAAGCCCGCGCCAGATAGGCCGTCGTCGTGGCGCACGTTCTTGAGGTCGCATTGGGGCGAGGTCGCGGCCACGGACTTCTTCACTACCGAGGTCTGGACTCCGCGTGGTCTGGTGACGTTCTACACCTTGTTCGTGATCGATCTGAAGACCAGGCGAGTCCACATCGCGGGAAGCACGCCGAAGCCCGACGCCGACTTCGTGGCACAGGTCGCCCGCAACCTGACGGACGTCATTGATGGCTTCCTGTTGGGGCATCGGTTCCTGATCTGCGATCGCGACACGAAGTTCACCACGCAGTTCAAACGCATCCTGGGGGACGCTGGCGTGGATGTCATCCTCACGCCGAAGAGGGCTCCCAACTGCAACGCGTTCGCCGAGCGCTTCGTGCTCTCGATCAAGTCGGAGTGCCTCGACAGGATGATCTTCTTCGGTGAGCGCCGGCTCCGCGATGCGATCGGGGAGTACCTCGAGCACTATCACGAAGAGCGGGCCCACCAGGGTCTCGGGAATCAGCACATCGGCCAGCGCCGGATGGGGGACGGGCCAGCCCGCTGCCGCGAGCGGTTGGGCGGCCTCCTGAAGTGCTACAGGCGGGCAGCATGAACATGGACGACCCTCGCCTGATTCGGAGCCGGCTTCGGCGCTACGAGCGCGGGCTGGCAAAGGAGAAGCGAGAGTTTGGTCACTACGGGGACGGATCCGGACGGCGCTACCTCATCGGACCTCACTACCTGCTCCTCGATGATCTTGAAGGCGCGCCCCGCGCTTTCGCCTGGTTCGAGGAAGAGTTCCCAGATGACACCGGCGAGCCTGGGCACTCGCTGTGCTGGACCCTCGCGCTGCACCGAGCTTCTAGGGCCTCGGAGGCGGTCGAGAGACTCAAGCAAACGGCGCTTCTCAATCTCTACGTGCTCCCGCGACTGCTGGGGGCGCCAAGACCCCAGCTCTCCGGGGTCTGGCTCGGCTCAAACCAGGAGTGGCCCGAGTACGCGGACTTCATCCCCGACGCCTTCTTTGAGCTGTGGGACGAGAACGCGCGGGAATGGGCGCGAGCAACGGCGGGTACGTCGGGATTCACCGCGGTCATCGATCGCTGGATCCAGATACACGAGGACCTGAACGAGCTCCCACGCGGCGCGAAGCGATCCCGGCTGGTAGATGAAGCGGAAGCTCTCAGGACGAGCACCTTGGTGCTGTGATGGGACGAATGCGTCGTCGCCGGTCGCCGAAGCAGTGGTTGGGAGAACTTGGGCCGAGAAGAGGCGCGGCTGAGTTCTTGGACAGGACGGGCTTCGCCGTCGAAGCAACCGATCGCGTCTCACGTGGGAGAGGTACGCGGCGCTCCTGGAGCGCTACCCTCTGCCCACACCCCGGATCCGTGTACGGATCTGGGGGCCGTAACCACGAGCCGCACCAGGGGAGGAGCCGGATGGTGGAAATCTCCAAGTCCGGATCTGGAGAGGGCCCTGGGGGAGCGATCCCCCGGGGCTACTCGACAGCTGCTAGTCGAGAGCGCCGGAATGGCAGGGGGGGTGAGCGGCGAGCAGGTGGTCGGCGGGGTGTGGCGTGGTTGCGGCGGAGGTGCTCCTGGGCTGGGGGCTCGCTATCGGCAGGCTCGGCGGGTGGATTCTGAAGGCGGCGACGAGGCAGGGACGTACCCCACGCGCAACGGTGCTCCGAGAGGCGTCGTCTTGACGGGGCGGAGGAAGCGCCTCGGGCTCAGGGCGGGAAGGCGAGCTCGGGGGGAGAGCGTGCCGGCGCGTGCCGCGGGGGATCGGGCTCCAGGCCGAGGCTCTCGAGGACAAGCGCGCACGGGGCCTGGCTCGGTGACGTACGCGATGACGCGTCGACGACCAGCGCAATGGTCACAGCGCAGGGCGTCCAGGGCGAAGGAGCGTGTTTCATACTGCACCTCTCGCAGGTGAGTTGTTGTTCGCGGTGGTCGCGGTGTCCGTACTCGCGTCCGCTGCGCCAGCGGTACCGATCGTTTGTTGATCCAAGGGCCAGAATACCCAGCGCCCGTTGTCGTTGGTTCTGCGCGCCCTCAGTTTTCCGTCGTGGAGTCTCTTCATGACGGTGT
>JAJFFA010000422.1 GCA_021776885.1 Planctomycetota bacterium | reverse complement strand
GCCAGGCCGTCATAGAAGGTCGAGGCCACGCCGTATCGCTTCCAGGTGGTCACGACGTCGTCGGGCAGCTGCAGGTCGTCGATCTCGTACTTGTACTCGAGGCACGAGCCCCAGTCCTCGAGGGTCGACGGGGGCTGGTAGCCCATCTTGACGGCCCTGTCGAAGTCCTCGGTGCCCGGGATCGGGCGGAAGGGGAAGATGTCCGACGCCGCGCGCGGGACCTTGAACTTCATCTCCGCGGCGCGGTCGATGGTGGCGCGCATCGAATCGTGGCTCTCGCCGGGGTAGCCGATGATCCAGGACGTGCCGGTGGTGATGCCGCGCTGGTACAGATCGTTGAGCGCCCCGGAGATGTTCTCGATCTTGATCTTCTTCTTGATGTTCTCCTGCTGCTCCTTCGAGCCGGCTTCCGCGCCGAGGGACACCATGTGGCACTTCGAGTCACGCAGGAGGTCGAGGGACTGCGGCTTGTAGCGCGCGATCGTCTCGATCTCGTAGGTGCCGCTCCACCAGTAGGGCGTGCCCTGCTTGATCAGCTCCTCGCAGTACTCGTTCGAGCGCTTCTCGGCGACGCCGAAGTTCGCGTCCTGGAAGCGCATCACGTTGAACTGGAAGCGCTCGTGCACGTCGAGCATGCGCTCCGCCAGGAGCTTGCCCGGGATCGCCTTCCAGCGCCGGTTGGTGACCAGAGGAGAGCAGCAGAAGGTGCAGGGCTCGGGGCAGCCGTAGGAGGAGTAGTAGCTGAAGCCACGCACCGGGGTCCCCGCGGGCAGGTCCCACGGGTCGGGGTACTTGTGGCGCATCTTCCACTTGCCCGGGTTCTGCTGGCGCTCGACGTACTCCTCGTAGTCGATCAGGTGCCAGGGCACGTCCGGGATCTGGTCGAAGCCGACCACGGGGCGCTGGTCGGTCTTGACCATCTGGCCGTCGCGCAAGAGCGCCAGGCCGGCGACCGAGTCGAGGGGCTCACCGGCGTCGATCGCGTGCACGACGTCGCGGAAGGTCAGCTCGCCCTGCCCCAGGCCGACGGCATCGGCGATGCCCTCCTGCAGGTAGAGCTCGGGCACGACGCTGGGGAACCAGCCGCCCCAGATCATGGGCAGGTCGGGAAAGCGCTCGCGGATCGCGCGCGCCACGCGCGCACCATGCGTGACCTGGAAGCCGAGGATGCAGGACGACGCGAACAGGAGCGCGCCGTCGCACAGCTCGAGCAGGCGGTCCATGTAGTCGTCGTGCACCATCGCGTCGACGATGACGCACTCGTAGCCCTCCTGATCGGGGAAGCCCGCGATCTGGAGCAGCTCCAGAGGCAGTAGATCGGCCGCGACCCGGACGCCCTCGCTGGGGTCGGCCCGGTGGGGCATGAAGAGGACGATGCGCTTCTTGCGTTGGATCATCGAGGAGCGAAGCAGGGTGAGACCCGAGGCCCGGGCCGCGGGCACGGAGACGTGCGGCGCCGGTCCAGGCATCCGAGAGCCCTACAGTTTATGAAGTATGTCGCCCCATGCGGTGACCGGACTGGACTTCCAGGCCAGGATCGGGGGAGGAGCGAGCGGGTAAGCCTATCCCGCCTCGGCACCCCGGGCGGGCGGCGGCACCAGGGGGGCAGGGCAGCCAGGGGGGCCGGGGCAGCCCAGGGGGGCCGGGGCAGCCCCGGGGCTCCACGCCGCCTGCCTGGGCGTCCGTGGGAGCCGGTGTTTTTCCCCCCAGGGCCCGAGGAGGCGGCGAGGAGCGCGGCGACAGGGAGCGCGAGGGCCGTATACGTTCCGTGGACGACCGGGGATCTCCGGGGCATGGAACCCCGGAGCAGCGCAGCTCGCGGGGGGCCGCCTGGGGGCGTGCCAACCGGTGAGCGGCCTCGCAGAACCCGTCACGCCTGCCCCAACAAAGATCAGCCATGCACGACGGACACGACCTGGAGCTCGAGACCTGGAAGCGCCGGGCCCACTTCGAGCTCTTCCGGGGCTACGAGCAGCCCTTCTTCAACATCTGCGCCGAGGTGGAGGTCAGCGCGACGCGCCAGCACTGTCGGGCCGCCGGACACTCGTTCTCGCTGGCCACCTGGTTCGTCGCCATGGTCGCGCTGAACCGGATCGAGGCCTTCCGCTATCGCCTGCGGGATGGCGGCAGGCGGGTCTGGGTGCACGAGCGTATCCACGTCGGGACCACGATCCTCAACGCAGACGAGACCTTCAGCTTCTGCTACTTCCCGCACTTCGCGGATTTCAGGAGCTTCCAGGCCGAAGCCCGCGCGCGGGTCGAGGCGCTGCGCGAGCGGGCACGGAGCGCTGCGACCCTCGAGCCCATGGACGATCGCGACGACATGGTCCACGGCTCGACCCTGCCCTGGGTGCGCTTCACCTCGGTCGCGCACGCGCGCCGGCTCCAGGCCGAGGACTCGACCCCCAAGCTGGTCTTCGGACGCCTGAACGGTGATGGACCCACGACCCTGCCCGTCTCCATCGAGGCGCACCACGCCCTGGTGGACGGACTCGACGCCGGGAAGTTCTTCGGCCTGCTCGAAAAGCTGTTCCAGGATCCCGCGCAGATCCTGGAGGAGTGAGATCGGCGCTACTTCAGGCGTGAGCGCAGGACGTACTCGGAAGGCTCGAGGACCTCGTCCGCGCTGCGCATCGGGAAGCCGCTCAGGGTGTCGCCCTGCTGGTGGTCCATGCGGATGTTGATGGGGCGGTCGATGGCGAGCTCGGCGTCGTTCGCGTCGGCGACGATCAAGCGCACCTGGAGCTTCGACTTGTCGATGAAGTACCAGGTGCCGTTCGAGTACGACCACTTGGTCTCCCGCGACCAGGCCTCGGACGGGATGCGGACAGCGAGCACCTGCGCGTCCGCCTCCTGGGCTTTCCAGATCTCGAGCGCCTTGGCGACGACGCTCTCGCGGTCAGCGCCGGCGTAGAGGTCGGCTGGCAATGGGTTCTCACGGATGATCAGCTCGCGCAGGGAGTCGGCCCGCTCGCTCAGGCTGGCCTTCAGCGCATCCACCTCGCTCGCCAGCGCCGCGGCGCCCGCCGGGTCCAGCGCTGCGTAGAGCGCGAACTTGTCGTCGACGAAGCCCATCTGCTGCGGGATTCCGCCCGCGAACCACAGGGGCTTCTGGTTCGTGACCGCGTCACTGGCCATGCGGTCCGCCTCGGCAAGATCTTTGCGGATCTCACCCGGTAGGTTCGCCTGCGCCTCGGCAGCGGCCGCGAGGAACCCCTGGTAGCTCGACAGGAAGTTGTTGCCCGCCACCTCGATGCGCTTGCCCTGGTCGGTCTGCTGCTGCATGAGTCGCTCGTAGACGCGGGCGACGCGGATGCACTCGGCCTTGGCCGCCTCGCCCTGGGCCAGGGCCTCGGCCGCTTCGGTGCGCGCCTCGCGCAGGCTGTAGGCGGGGTTCGAGTAGGGGCGCGCCAGCTCGGTCAGGCGCTTCAGGTCGGCGTGAAACTCGGGATAGCGCGCCGGATCGATCAGCGCAGCGAGCTGCTCGTGGAGCGGGCGGAAGTAGGCGTCGGCGCTATCGACCGTCGCGCGCGCGGCGGCCAGGCGCTCCTTCGCCTCGGCCACGCCCTCGCCGTTGGCAGGGACCTTGGCCAGCCCGTCCTGGGCGAACCCCGCCTGCCGCCGGGTCTCGGCGATGGTCGCGACGGCTTGGAACACGCGGCCGTGGGGGACCGCGAGCTGGTCGGTGACCGCGCTCAGCTCCTGACGCAGGGTGGCGAGCCCGCCGGCGTCGCCTTCGACCCGGCGCACGGTGAAGAGCGCGTTCTTCAAGTTGTCCGCGTGGGGGTAGCCGAGGCGCACGGTGGCGGGCTTGGCGGGCGGCGCCTCGCCGCCGGCGGCCGGGTCCTCGGCGGGCTTGGGATCCGGCTCGGGCGTCGGCTCGGGGCTCGGCTGGGGCTTGCCGGTCAGGATCTCGCCGAGCCTCTCGTAGCGCACGACGGCCGCGTCGTAGCGCGTCTTGGCCTCGGGCACTCCCTGACCCGAGAGGGCGGAGAGGATCTTGCCCGCCGGCTCGAGGTCCCCGAACGCCTGCCCCAGCCGCATCTGGGCTAGCTTGGCCGCCGAGCCCTTGGGCGGTGACTTCAGGTGTCCGATGCTGGAGTCGACCAGCTGCAGATTGCTCTCCGCCCGCTTCAGATGGGCCGAGACCGTCGCCAGGTCACTCGGCGCGCCGAGCGCGCCAGGCGCCAGGGAGAGTCCAGCGGCGACCCAGAGGATGATGAGCGAGAGGGAGCGACGGAGGGGCATGGGCGTGGACATGGCGTGGGGAGGCAGGAACGGACCGGATACAGAAGCTCACCCTCTACACGAGAATCCGGCGAGGGCTCCATCAGGTTTTCTTGCCCAGTGGGACGCCTTCCATTGGCAGAAGCCGTCAGCCGGACCGCCAAGAAGGGCGTTCTGCCCCAGGGGATTGACGCGTACATCCAGGACCTGATCCGCAGCCACTTCACGCGCATCGACGGGGCGCTCGCAGGCCTCGTGGGCGGGAGGCGAGGCCGGGTGGCGAGGGCGGGAGGCGAGGGCGGGAGGCGAGGGCGGGAGGCGAG
>JAJFFA010000421.1 GCA_021776885.1 Planctomycetota bacterium | reverse complement strand
GACGGGCTGGTGCAGTTCGAGGCAGGCGACGAAGGCGGCTTCCTGGGCCCGCGCGCGGTTTTTGGCGTGGGGCACGAGGGGCAACGCACTGGCGACGTCGTACGCGAGCTGCAGCAGCTGGATCCGATCCGGGTCCAGGTCGGCGTCCTGGAGTTCCGCGCCGCGCTCCTCGCCCGCGCAGACCGTTGCCGCGAGCCAGGTGGCAAGGGCGACCAAGGGGCGGGTGGCGGAGAGCTTCTTCAAGGGCGACAGGGCGGTAGAGCGGGCGCGGGGGTGTTCGGTGGGGGCGGCGGGGCGGCGCCCCTCGGGAAGTGGTCAGGGCGGCCCCCCTCGCGGGGAGCCGCCCGGTGTCGGCTCGATCAGATCACTGGAACACGATGTTCAGAGCATTCGAGGTGTTGAAGGGCTCGACCATGCCGTCGCCGTCAAGGTCACCGGCGTTCATGGTCTCGCGGAACCAGTACTGGAAGTTGAGGCTGGCGCCCGAGACGATACTGCTGGCGTAGCCGGCGTTGCCGTTCAGCACCGAGGTCGCAACGTTGCCGGAGCCCCCCGTCAGGGGAAACACGCGGCGCGTGGCACCGCCGACGCAGCGCACTCCCTCGCCGAAACCAGGCTCGTTGCCGAGCTGGCTCGGACCGAAGAAGAACAGGCCCGGGGTGTTCGGGACAGGCTGGGCCGTGAGGCTCAAGTTCAGGGCGCTGGCCGTGCTCGAGCCGGCGGCCGACACGACGGCGCCGGCTCCCGTCGAGTTCAAGCTGGCGGTGCAGTAGCTGGTACCGATCCCGCAGTCTCCGGCGGTGAAGCCGAAGGCCTCGGAGGCCGTCCAGCCACAGGTCCAGGGCGCGCCGTTCGGGGCAAAGGCACCGCGGTAGTTGGCCGAAGTGAAGAAGCCGTCGCTCGGCGCGCTGGCCACGCTCGTGGCAGCGTCGCCCACCGGACGCGGATCCAGGAATGTGACCGGCTCCATGATCTTGCCGCCGCGGATGATCGCGGGGCCGCGGGTGATACTCGTCACGCAGGACGCCATCGCACTGACGTTGTTGTTGGACGCCGCGAAGACGCCGCGCGCCGTCGCTTCGGCGACATCGGCGATGTTGAAGAAGACGCTATCCGTGATCTCGGCCAGCTTGCCCGAGCCTTGGGCCTGGTAGGTGCCGGGAGGGCAGTCGTTGGCGTGGGCCGGAACCGCGTTGTAGTCAGTGGTCCAGGTGGCCGGCCAGGAGAGGGTGCCGTCGAAGCCGTAGCCGTTGGCGCCGTCACCGTCGATGTTATCGAAGCTCACGAGCCGCGCGCCGATGTCGCTGAAGAGGCAGTTCCGATACTGCACGCGGGCGTTGTCCCGCCAGGCCGTGGCGTGGTCGCCGTCGGAGGGCTGACCGATGACCGTGGCGTTGTAAATGGTCGTCGTCGTGACCGGCTGCCAACTCGCGTCCTCGGCACCGTCCGTCTCGAAGGCGTTGTCACCGACGCCAGAGCCCTGGCTAGCGTCGAGGCTGTGGCCCTGGACGATCAGCACGAACTGGGCCTTGCCGCGCCAGCCCTGGTCGACGTCGAAGCTGTCGTCACCTACGTTCCAGATGGAGATGTACTTGAGGTTCACCGCCCCGCCCCAGATTTCGACGCCGTCGTCGACGTTGTTCATGATCTCGACGTGGCTGATGTCCGTGCCGCGGCCGATGCCGCCCAGGGAGAGGCCGTTGAGCTCATTGTTCAGGCCGATTACCCGCCCGCCGTAGCGCTTGGACAGGTAGTGGATGCTGCCGCTGTCGTCGTCGTCGTCACCGCCGCCGTAGAGCACGTTGGGGTCCCCCGGGCCGCCGGCGATCAGGCCCTCCATCGCGCCGCGGTTGCCTGCGTTGCAGGTCGGGGCGTTGCCCGGGACCGCGTTCTCCGAAATGAATCCGGAACCCATGATCGTCAGGTTGCCCCACTCGTTCGCGGCCTCGCGCCAGACACCGGTCTTCGGGTCTCCGCCCGACCAGGTGGCCACGTCGGAGGTAGAGGTCATGATGACCGGGTTGTCCGCGGTGCCGTTGACGAAGATCTGGGCGCCACGCGCGACGGCCAGGCTGCCACCTACGTTGGTCGTGCTGGCCACGACGGTTCCGGCCTCGATGGTCAGGGTGGCTCCGGGCAGGACGTAGATCTGGTCCTGCAGGTTGTAGGTGTTGTCCGACGACCAGGTCGTGGACGTGGCGATGTCGCTGGTGACCATGATCTCGGCGGCGTGGGCGGAGCCCGCGAGGCCGAGGGCGATGGCTGTCGTGCTCTGGAAGAAACGCTTCACTGCAATCAACTCCTGAAGTGGGGGGCGGGGAGCAGCCACGGAAGAGTCTCTTCCGTCGAGTTGCTCTCCTATCGAGGCAGGAGAGTAGGGAGCGATGCTCAAGGCATCGTGAACGCCGGAGCAGACCTGAACGAAGCCTTCATCAACGCCTCTGTGCAATCCGTTCGACCTGCGCCAGGTACTGCTGGACGTTGTCCCTGGGTTCCAGGGTCTGTACGCGGCGTAGCAGCGGGAGTGCCTCCGCGTAGCGTGTCTGCCCGACCAGGAGCTGGGCGTGGCGCAGCTTGGCGCGGGCCTCGAAGCCCTCGATCGCCGCGGCGCGCTCATACCAGAAGGCCGCCTGCTCCGGGTCGTTGTTGCGGCCCTCGTGCTCGCCGAGCAGGATCAATGCATCGCCGTCGAGGGGGTCGAGCTCGACGATCTCCTTCAGCACCAGGACCTCCTCGCCCCCCGCGCCCTGGGCCACGGCCAGGCGTGCGCGCAGCTTCAGTAGCTCCTTGCGTCTTGGCCCCTCAAGGGACTTGCCGCGCAGCCGCTCGATCGACTCGATCAGGGTCTGGGCGGAATCCAGAGCGCCGTGGGCGGTCAGGACGCTGGCAGCACGTAGCGCGCCGTCAGGGGCCACTTCGGGGAAACGTTCCAGGGCCTGACGGTAGTTGTGCACGCCGAGGTCGAAGAGCTCCGCGTTGACGTAGATGCTGCCCAGGTTGCTGAGGCTGTCCGCGGTCGAGCCGCCCATGCGCTCGACCAGCTCGAGGCTCTGGGCGGCAGCCAGGGGCTCTCCCAGCCCGATGGAGGCCTTGGCCTGCAGCAGCCAGAACTCCACCCGCTCGGGGTCCTCGCGGATCAGGAGCCGGCACAACGCGGACGCGTCCGCAAAGCGCGCCTGACCGAAGAGACTGCGTGCCAGGCCGAGCTTCCAGTCCAGGGTTGTGGGGTCGAGCAGGCTGGCGCTGCGGAAAGCTGTCTCCGCTGCCAGGTGACTCTCGATGTTGGAATAGGAGAAGCCCAGCAGGCCGAAGCTAACCGAGTCGCTGCCACCCAGCTCGATCACGCGCTGCAGGGCGGGCAGCGCCTCTTCGAACTCGGCGCGGCGGACATGGATCAGGCCCAGGTTCTTCCAGGCTCGCAAGAACTTGGGGAACTTGTGCACGGCACGGCGGTAGAAGACCATCGCCAGGGCGAGCTCGTCTCGCTGGAAGTGGATGTTCCCCAGGGTGAAGTCGAAGACCGCGCTGGACGCTTCGGAGCGCTCGGACTCGATGCGCTGCTTCGCCCCCTCGAGGTCATCGGCAGCCATGCGCTCGAGCACGACTTGCAACACCTGGCGTTCGGAGGCCGTGACGCGTGGCTCGGTCTCCGTCTCGGCCAGGTAGCTCTCGGCGAAGCGTTTCTGGAACGTGGCCGAGTCCCAGATCTCCAGCGCTTCTGGGGACGCGCTCGGGGTCTGGGCCAGGACGCTGCTGGGCAGCATCAGGAGGGACAGGCTGAGGACTTGTACTCGGTTCATCGGGAATCATCCCTTGGGGAAGGTGATCGGGACGCGCATGCGGAACCGAACCGGCTTGCCGGCCCGCTTTCCGGGTTCGAATCTCCACTGCTTGACGGCGGCCAGGGCGGCGCGCTCGAAGACCGGATCGGTCGACTTCTGCACGATGGGATCGGTCACTCGACCGCGCTGGTCGACCACGAAGATCACATACACCGTGCCCGGGGCGCGCTTGCGGATCTTCGCGTCCTGCGCGGGGCTGGGTTGGTAGACGGCGCGCGGCTTCTGGTCGAGGTCGGCCAGGGAGAAGAGCGCGTCGAGGTCCTCCGAATTCGCCTGGAGTACGTCGAGCTTCACGGCAAAGTCCCCCGCCATCCAGCCGCTGCCGCCCAGGCCGGCGTCGAGGGCGAGCTCGAGCTCGGCCAGGTCGAGCAGGGGCGCAGGCTCGAGCAACTCCGGCGGCGGCTGCTGCTCGGGTTCGGGCTCCGGTTCCTCGATCTCGGGTGGGGGCGGAGGCGGGGGCAGGCTGGCTGCGTCCAGTGTGGTCAGCACGAGCTCACGCTCGGCCCTGGCCGTGATGGCCTGCATCAACGGCAGCACGAGGAAGAAGGCCGCCGTGCCGGCGGCGGCCAAGCCCAGCGTCCCGAGCCAGCGCATGAGTCGGCGCATGTGGCCCCTCAGCCCCGCTTCTTGGCCGTGGCCACGCTGACCTCGAGGGCTCCACCCAGCTTGGCTTCGTCGATGACGCGCACGAGCATGGCCGAGGTCGAGGCGGCGTCGGCCTGGATGATCACCGGCACATCCTCGAGGCGCAGCATGCGCTTCACCAGCGGCTGGATGCCTGCCATGCCGATCTCGCGTCCAGCGTAGACGACCTGGCCCTGATCGGTCAGGGCGATCAGGATGCTGGTCTTCTCGAGCTGGGAGGCCGATGCGGCCTCGGGCCGGTTGACCTCGACGCCCGTCTCCTCGACGAAGACCGTGGTGACGATGAAGAAGATGAGCAGGATGAAGACGCAGTCGATCAGGGGCGACATGTCGATGCCCGTCTCGCTGCTGTCGTCGGCGGCGGAATCTCTGAAACGTCCCATGGCTCTCCTCTTAGGTGCTCAGCTCGGCGTTGATCGGATCGGGCGTCTCGTGCGAGCGGTCCGGCGAGCAGGCAGAACGCATCTTGCGCAGCTGCGTCTCCAGCCGGCTCGCGATCTGGCGTGCGGCCTTGCGCTGGGCTGCGCGACGACGCCCGGCGCTGTCGGAGCGGTGAAGCTTCTGGGTGCAGACCGTCTCGACGTGGCCCAAGAATGCCTTGTAAACCTCGAAGCGGCGCGTCAGGTGGTACAGCAGGAAGAGACCCGGGAGGGCGATCACCAGGCCGGTCTCAGTGGTGACCAGAGCTTCGGAGATCCCGCCCGCGACGAGGGCCATTGTCTTGTCTCCGCCGGACCCCTCCGCCAGGGCGCGGAAGGTGGCGAGCATGCCGGTGACGGTGCCGAGCAGGCCAACGAGGGGGGCGGCGCTCACACACACCCGCATGACACGCAGGTCGCGCTCGAAGGGGGCCACGCGCGTCGCGCGCTCCTCGGCGAAGCGAGTCGTGAGCTCGCTCAGGCGCGTTTCAGCGGAGACCGCATCGAGCAACTCACCAATGGGACCGCGGCGCTCGTCGGGCCGATCGAGCCAGCCACGCCAGGTGCGCTCGGAGACGGAACCCAGGCCGGTGTCGCGCAGGGAAAAGCCGATGTGGACCCCCACGCCGAACATGACCAGGGCGATGCCCGCGATGGCGAACATGGCCCAGCCTCCGGAGCGCCAGAGGGTGAGGGCTTGGCTCCAGAGGTCCTGGAGCTCTGCGAGCCAGGTCGAGGCTTCCATCTCAGCTCCTGCGCGCGGTTTCCGGGGGCGCGTGGTCAGGTTTCGCGTCGGGGGCGGTCAAGGGCAGCAGCAGCTCCTCCAGGATTTGGGTCACCTGGGCGCGCAGCGCGTCGTCCCCGCCTTCGCTGCCGCGGTTCTCGTGCGGAAGGGCTGGGGCCGCGTGGAGCGAACTGCGCGCAGGACTCTGGCGCGGGATGTGGTTGGCGAAGGCGACCCCCGCCGTCTCCATCCCGTCGACGATCCCGCGCGCCTTGCGCGACAGGAAGGCGTGCAGCAGGAGGGAGGGGATTGCGACGACCAGGCCGTACTTGGTGGTGATCAGCGCTTCGGAGATCCCTCCCGAGAGGCTCTTCACGTCCCCTGACCCGAAAACCGTGAGCATCTTGAAGGTGTTGATGATGCCGGTCACGGTTCCGAGCAAGCCGAGCAGCGGTGCGGAGGCCGCGGCCACAGCGATGAAGGGCAGCTGGCGCTGGACGCGCAACTTGGTCGAGAGGACCGACTCGTACATCACCTCCTCGATCAGCTCGCGCGGTTCGTCGAGGTGCTCGACGCCCTGGGCCAGCATGACTCCGACGGGGCCGGCGATCTCGCGCACGCGCAGCCGAGCCGTCGCCTGATCGCCGTCCGCGAC
>JAJFFA010000043.1 GCA_021776885.1 Planctomycetota bacterium | reverse complement strand
TGCGGAGTTCCTGGCCGGTGGGCGCACCGAACTGGTCGATCCCAAGGCCCTCTCGGGCGAGCTCGAGCGCTCGGGCATCGACCACATGCTGGTGCGCACCGACCTGCCCTTCGAGGCGGGGCTGCGCCAGCTGTTCCGCGCCCGCGGCTGGATGGCGAGGGGCGCGCGCTGATGCTCTGCGCCCTGGCCCTCGTGCTCTGCGCCAACCCTGCGTACCAGGCGACCAGCCCCGTCGGCATCCCCGCGCGGCTCGAGGAGCAGGTGCTCGCCGGCAGCGAGCTGGTGCCCGCCCCCGCGGACCACGACACCCCCATCGTGCTGCGCGTGCTCGAGGTCTCGCCCCACGGCGCGGACCTGCGCTACGACCTCGAGTACACCGGGCTCGAGCCCGGTGCCTTCGACCTCAAGGACTTCCTCGTGCGCCGCGACGGCAGCACGCTGGACGGGCTTCCGCCCCTGAGCGTGCGCATCGAGGGCACCCTGCCCGAGGGCCAGATCACGCCCCACGACCCGACCCCCGCCGACGTCCCCGGCTTCGGCGGCCACCGGCGCAACCTGATCGTGGCGGGCGTCCTGTGGGTCTGCGGTCTCTTCGCGATCCTGCTCGTCGGTCGCAAGCGCGACGCGCGGGACACGGGCCCGGGCCGGCGCCCCATGAGCCTCGCCGAGCGACTGCGCCCGCTGGTCGAGCGCGGCCTGGCCGGTGAGCTGGAGAGCGCCGAGCGCGCGGAGCTCGAGCGCACCCTGGTCACCTTCTGGAGCGCGCGCCTGGACCTGGCGGACAAGACGCCCGAGGAGGCCCTCACGACCCTCTACGCCCACCCGGAGGCGGGCGCCCTGCTGCGCTCCCTCGAGGACTGGCTGCACCGTCCGACGCCCCCCGCCGACCTCGACCTGGTGACCCTGCTCGCCCCCTACGCGGCCCTGCCCGCGGACGGCGACCCGGCGCCACGCCCGACCCCCCTGTGAGCATGGACCCCGTCTCCGTCTTCCGACACCGCGAGTGGCTCGTGGCACTGCTCGTGCCCCTGGCCTTGCTGTGGTGGACCTGGCGCCGGCGCGGGGCGGCCCTGGTGTTGCCCGTCGACCACGCCGAGCGGCCCGCGCGGCCCTGGACCCAGGGGCTCCTGCGCTGCGCCGAGTCCCTGCCCGCCCTGGCCCTGGCCCTGGCCGTGCTGCTCCTCGCCGGTCCCCAGTCCTGGGGCGCGCCGCGGGACAAGCGCCAGCTCTCGAACATTCAGTTCTGCGTCGACGTCTCGGGCAGCATGACCGCCGGCTTTGGCTCGGGCACGCGCTACGACGCCTCGATGGAGGCCATCAACGGCTTCCTCGACTACCGCGAAGGCGACGCCTTCGGCCTGACCTTCTTCGGCAACGCGGTGCTGCACTGGGTGCCCCTGACCACGGACGTCTCCGCCTTCCGCTGCGCGCCTCCGTTCATGACGCCGGGCCGCATCCCCTACTGGTTCGGGGGCACGGAGATCGGCAAGGCCCTGCTCGCCTGCCAGGACGTGCTGGTCCAGCGCGAGGAGGGCGACCGCATGATCATCCTGATCAGCGACGGCTACAGCGCCGACCTCTCCGGCGGGCGCGACCAGGAGATCGCGCGCTCCCTGGCCGAGGACGGGATCATCGTCTACGCGGTGCACATCTCGACCGGCAGCGTCCCCGACGCGGTGGTGCGCATCGCCGCGCAGACCGGGGGCGAGGTCTTCTCGCCCGAGGACACGGCCGGCCTCGAGGCGATCTTCGCGACGATCGACCAGATGGCCAAGGCCAAGATCGAGAAGTCCCTGCTCGAGGCCGCCGACGACTACCGCCCGTACTCCATCGTGGGCCTGGCCCTCCTGGGGCTCTTGCTCCTGGCCTCCTTCGGGCTGAGGTACACGCCATGGTGAGCGGACTCCTGGCCGAGGGCTACCTGCCCGAAGTGGTCGCCTTCCTGGCCCTCTGCCTCGCGCTCCTGGCCGAGGTCCTGCACGCGCGTCGCAGCCGACGCCTGGCGCACCTGGCCTTCGGCCCCGGCGGACGTCCCGCCTTCTGGGCCCGGGGCGCCGGGTTCCTGCGCGCGGCATCCATCGGCGCCGTCGCCTGGGGCCTGAGCGTGCTCTTGCTGCTCGAACCCCGGGGCTTCGACAGCGCCGGCACCGACCTCTCGAACGAGGGCGACTACGAGCACGTCATGCTCGTCCTCGACGTCTCCCCCAGCATGCGCCTGGTCGACGCGGGCCCCAGCGGCGAACAGAGCCGCATGCAGCGCGCCCGCGACCTGGTCGACTCGTTCTTCGCCCGTGTGCCCCTCGAGCGCTACCGGGTCAGCGTCGTCGCCTTCTACAACGGCGCCAAGCCGGTCGTGATCGACACCGCCGACCTCGAAGTCGTGCGCAACATCCTCGGCGATCTGCCGATGCACTACGCCTGGAAGTCGGGGCAGACGCGGCTCTTCGACGGCCTCGAGGCCGCGGCCGAGATCGCCAAGCCCTGGAACCCCGGCAGCACGACCCTGCTGGTCATCTCCGACGGCGACACGGTCCCGGCCAGCGGCATGCCGCGCCTGCCCGCGTCGATCAAGAGCACCCTGATCATCGGGGTCGGCGACTCGCGCGTGGGCAAGTTCATCGACGGGCGCCAGTCGCGCCAGGACGTGCCCACCCTGCGCCAGGTCGCGGCGCGCCTCCAGGGCACCTTCCACAACGGCAACGACAAGCACCTGGCCTCGACCCTGATCGCCGGGGCGGTGGGCGCGGGCGAGGAGAGCGCCTTCGAGCGCCTGACGCGCCGCGAATACGCCCTGATCGCGGCCTTCCTGGGCGCCCTGATGCTGGCCCTCTTGCCCCTCTGCCTGCACCACTTCGGCAGCGGATGGCGCCCCGGAACGAGCCCCGGCGGGGCCCTGCGCTGGCTCCCGCGGCGTGCCGCGTCACTTCATACACCTGCGCGCGCATTATCGGTAGGATCGACTCGACGCGCCCCGGCGCGTACTCCCTGACCCGAGAAGGAGAGCTGCATGCGCAAGACACTGCTTCTGATCTGGCTCCTGATCC
>JAJFFA010000420.1 GCA_021776885.1 Planctomycetota bacterium | reverse complement strand
GGCACCTTCCGCCTCCTGCCCCCGATTCTGACCAGCGCCACGGGAACGGTCACCCGCCCCCTCGACTACACCTCGAACCCGGCAAACGCGGGCGCGGGCCGCATCGACGCGGGCAGCAGCTGGAACTTCCAGTTCTGGTACCGCGACCCGATGGGCCCGGGCGGCAGCGGCTTCAACCTGTCGGACGGGTTGTCGGCGTCGTTCCAGCCGTAGAGTTGGGCCGGGAACTGCACTCGCCCTACTCCAGCAGCACCGACCCAGCACTCGACGGGCCCCCACGGCGGCGGCTGGGGTCCCTACGATGGAGGCTCTGCCCACCCGCGCCCTCCACCCTCGCCCCCGATGCCGCACTTCTCGCTCGCGACCCTCGCGCTCCTTGCTCTCGTCCCCGGCGCCCGAGCCCAGACGACCTGGCACGTCGACGCCGCGGGTAGCGCACCCGGCAGCGGTACCCAGGCGGATCCCTACACGCGCGTCGACTTCGCGCTGGCGCAACCCACGACCCTCAGCGGTGACACCCTCCTGGTCGCCCCGGCCGACTACACGGACGAGGAGATCGATTTCCTCGGCAAGGACCTGCACGTGATCGCAACGGGCGGTCCGGCGCTGACGCGCCTGATCGCGCCGACCCAGCTGCCGACGCCCCTGCCCCTGGTGCGCTTCACGTCCGGCGAGGGCGCCGGCGCGGTGCTCGAGGGCTTCCACCTGACCGGGGTCGAGCGCTTCAACGCGGACGGGGGCGCGGTGCTCGTCGAGGGCTCGAGCGCGACCTTGCGTGACTGCGAGATCAGCGACAACGCCGCCTTCACCGGCGGCGGCGTGCGCGTCGTGGACGGCAACCTGCTGCTGGACGGCACGCGCCTGGAGGGCAATGAAGCCGACACGGGCGCCGGCTTGTGGGCGGAGCGCTCGGTGGTGCGGGTGAGTGGGGGCTCGTTCCTGCGCAACGCCACGCCCGCCGGCGCCGGCGGGGGCGCGTACGGCAACGACTCGCGCTTCCTCCTGGAAGGGGTCGTGCTCGACGACAACGAGGGCCTGGGCGCCGCGCTCTTCGGGCGCAACACGGACTTCGTGCTGCGCGACTGCACCCTGCGGGGCAACGGAACCAGCGGGAACGGCGAGGGCTGCGTGCGGCTCGCCGCGGGCGCAGGGGGCTCCTTTCGGGCGACCGACACGGACTTCATCGGGAACGTGACCCAGGCCAGCGACGGTGGAGCGATCGCCGCCGACGAAGTCATCCTGCAGCGCTGCACGTTCCGCGCCAACCGCGCGACCTTCGACGACCACCGCGGCGGAGCGATCGCCTGCGCACGGCTCGAGGCGTTCGACTGCGTGTTCGAGGACAACCGCGCGGCCCGCGGCGGTGCCGTCCAGGCCGACGAGGTCGACCTCTCGGGCTGCGTCTTCCTCGACAACCGCGCCCAGTCGAGCTTCGGCTTCTGGGACGGGAGCGGCGGCGCCCTGGTCGCGGACAGCGGCAGCCTGCGGCGCTGTGTCTTCGCCGGCAACGAGGCGCTTGCGGGCAACCCCTTCGTCGCCGGCGGCGAAGGCGGCGCGGTGCTCGGAACGCCGGCCCTCGAGCTGCGGCAGTGCACGCTCTTCGACAACGACGCCGTGAACCACGGCGGCGGCTCGTTCGGCAGCACGCTGATCGACTCCATCGCGCGCTCCAACACCCCCGATCAGCTCGACCCCCAGGACGCAGCCACCTACTGCGACATCGAGGGCGGCTTCCCCGGCGTCGGAAATTTCGATCTGGACCCCCTGTTCGTGAGTCCGGGGGGCCGCGACTTCCACTTGACGCTCGGCTCGCCCTGCATCGACGCGGGCGACCCCACGTCGCCGCCCGACGTCGACGGCTCGCGCGCTGACGTGGGCGCGCTGCCCTTCGAGTGCGGCGAGCGCGGGGTGCACTGCATGGCACGACCCAACTCCGCCGGACCGGGCGCGCGCCTGACGGCGACCGGCACGCTGGACGTCGTACGCAACGACATGCGGCTCGAGGTCGAGCGGGGCCCCGCGAGCGTGCCCGGCCTCTTCTTCTACGGCAGCCAGGCGATCTCCGTCCCCTTCGGGGACGGCACACGCTGCGCTGGCGGGTCGGTGTTCCGCCTGTTCCCCCCCGCCAGCACCGACCCCTCGGGCCGTGCGACCCGCGCGGTCGACCTGAGCGCGCCACCGGCGGGCTCCGGCGCGGGACAGATCCAGCCCGGATCGACGTGGTACTTCCAGTTCTGGTTCCGGGACCCGCAGGGCCCGGGTGGCTCTGGCTTCAACCTGAGCGAAGGGCTGCGCCTGGTCTTCTGTCCCTGAGGCCCGCAGAAGATCCGGGGGCACTCGGCCGCGCAGCACGCTCGCTCCCAGGAGGCGAGGCGTCGCCGCACACATCGGCGCCCCGGAGTCACTCCGCCGTCGGGAGGACGCGGAAGACTTCGCGCAGGGTGTCGATGCCCTCGAGTTGCCAGCTCGCCGGGTCCAGGAGCTCGGCCGGAGCGAGGCGGCCCAGGCGGCGGGTGTGCTCGGCTGCGGGCAGGGAGCCCGGGTTCTGGCCGCGGTGCGCGGGGTCGCGCAGGGCGCTCTCGAGGTAGGCCATGCCCTCGTCGAAGGGCACGCCGTGGCCGCCGAGGTCGGCGGAGCGGGCTTCGAGCAGGGCGAGCCAGGCTTCGATCGGCGCCAGGGGCGCGTCCGCGGCGAAGACCATCAGGCCCTCCTCGCCCGTCGCGTCCTCGCTCAAGAGCGTGCACGCGGCCTCGCTGGTGCCCCGCGGCAAGCGCAGGTCGAAGCGACCCGAGCGCTCCGACGCGGCCCCGCCGAGCAGGTCGGGCTGCATCGCGGCCAGGCGCCAGCTCGCCTGGTCCGGGCCGAAGACCGAGACGGCGTAGAGGTACGCCGGCGTGTCGCCTTCGACGCGCACACCCAGGATGTCCCCGGGTCGGACCGCGTCGCCCAGTCTGAGCAGCTCGGGCGCAGCGGCGTCCTGGGCCAGGCGGAAGGCGGCGTTGATGACGAGGTCCGTGGAGCGCGGGCGCAGGGCCAGGACGAGGCCAGCGGTCACGAGGGTGGCGAGTCCCACCGCGAGCCCCAGCGCGAGCAGCGGACGGCGGCGCAGACCGACCCGTGTGCGCCGCCAGGCGCGCAGCAGCGGGCCCGCGCGGCGCGCCAGGGGCTCGAGTCCCTCGAGGTAGCGGTCGAGGTCGTCGCGCAGGGCACCCGCGTGGGGGTAGCGGCGCTCGAGGTCGCGGTTCATCGCCGCCTCGCAGATGGTCTCGAGGTCGCGGCCGACGCTGCGGTTGCGCGAGCGCAGGGGCGGGAAGTCGTCCTCCAGGATCGAGATCAGGACCTCCTGACTGCTCTTGCCGCCGTAGGGGTGGTTCAGGGTCAGAAGCTCGTACAGCATCACGCCCAGGGCGTAGACGTCGTTGCGCGGATCGATCGTGTGCTCGCCCGCGGTGAGCTGCTCGGGTGGCACGTAGAGCAGGGTGCCGGCCAGGGTGCCCGTGCGCTCCGGCAGCTCCGTCTCGAGCATGCGCGCCAGGCCGAAGTCCGCGAT
>JAJFFA010000419.1 GCA_021776885.1 Planctomycetota bacterium | reverse complement strand
AGGGGGAGGCGGCCGGGGGCGGGGGCCCAGCGGCGGGCAGGGCCTCGGTCGAGGCCAGGAAGCGCAGGACCTCGGGCCAGGGGGCGTGGCCGTCGCCGTAGGTCCCGGAGAGCCCCTGGCTGTGCAGGCGCAGGGTCTCCTTGTTTGTGCGCGCGAGCTGCACCATGGCGCTGAGGGTGGAGAGGGCGTCCTCGAGCTCGTCCGCGCTGCAGCGTCGGTCGAGCACCACCTCGAGGCCCTCGCCGCCACCGCCCTCCCACTCCTGCACGACCAGTCGACCGCGCCGCGCGCTGGCGCGCCAGTGGATGCCGCGCACGCCGTCGCCTTCCCTGTGGTCGCGCAGGCTCGAGGGCTGCAGGTCGCCGCCCCCCGGGTCGGCGCGGCCGAGCAGCTCGTCGAGGGCCTGGGCCGGGCTGTGACCCACGAACAGGTCGTGGGGGGTGGGGTACACGACCAGCTCGCTCGGCGCCTGGAACGTGTGCTGCACCCGCAGCAGGCCGAAGGGGTGGCTCGAGCGAACCAGGGCGCGGCGCACCGGGTAGCAGCCACGCTCGAGCTCGGCCGACTCGAGGGTCAGGCGTGTGCTGCCGTGCAGCATGTCGCTGCGGCCCTCGAGCGGGGCAGCGCCCTCGAGCTCGATGCGCGCCTCGAGGGCGAAGCGCGGCGCACCGGGGGCGCGCAGCTCAAGGCTGGCGCGGCTGCGGGTGCGCGCCGGGATCGGCGCGAGCTCGGGCAGGCTGACCTCGAGCGCACGCAGGTTCTTCAGCGCGGCGTGGGCGCCGGCGATCCCGACCAGGGTCAGGAAACCCAGCAGCAGGAAGAACAGGTTCGAGTACGGCGCCGCATAGAACGCGCCGATCATCAGCGCGTAGAAGAGCGCGCCGTGGAGGCCGACGCGGGTGGGGCGCACGGTCCCTACAGTTCGACGGGCGTCGCGGCCACGACCTCTTCGACCAGGGCGTTCGCGCTGCCGCCGCCGCGCAGGAAGATGCGGTGGGCGAGGATCGGCAGGGCCAGGGTCTTGAGGTCGTCCGGCACGACGTAGCTGCGCCCGTCGAGCAGGGCCAGGGCGCGGGCGCCCTGGATCCACGAGATCGCGGCCCGCGGGCTGACGCCGAGCAGGACCGTGTCGTGGCGCCGCGTGGCGTCGACGACGCGGTAGGCGTAGTCGCTGACGGGCGCGCCGACCTGTACATCGTGCACGCTGCCGATCAGGGCGATCAGCTGCTCGAGGGAGAGCACGGGCTCGAGGTCCGCCAGGCCCGCGGCGGCGGTCTTGCCGGCGTAGAGGGCGCGCTCGTCCCCGGCATCGGGGTAGCCCAGCTCGACGCGCACGAGAAAGCGGTCGAGGGCGGCCTCGGGGATCGGGAAGGTGCCGTGGAACTCGATCGGGTTGCGCGTCGCCAGGATCGCGAAGGGCTGGCCCAGGGAAACGGGGACACCGTCGATGGAGACGTAGCCCTCCTCCATGGCCTCGAGCAGGCACGAGAGGGTGCGCGAGCTGGTGCGGTTGACCTCGTCGGCCAGGACGATGTTCGCGAAGAGCGGGCCGGGCACGAACTCGAAGCACTGCTCGTGGGCACGCCAGACCGACGAGCCGACGATGTCCGAGGGCATCAGGTCATTGGTGAACTGGATGCGCTTGAAGTCACAGTCGAGGGAGCGCGCCAGGGCGCGCGACAGCAGGGTCTTGCCGGTGCCGGGGATGCCCTCGATCAGGGCGTGGCCCCCCGCGAGCAGGGCGACCAGGATCGGGTCGAGCACGGCGTCCGGGACCGAGACCACGGAGCGCACGTTGCGCTTGAGGGCCTCGACGGACGAGGCCGCCAGGCTGGCCTGGCTCGAGTCGGTGGGGATGGCGGTGCTCAAAGGGACGGTTCTTCCTCGGGGGAACGGTGTCTCCGCCCCATCGGAAACGGGACGCCCCGGGCTGTCGCCTTTCCCCCGAATCGGGGCTGCAGGGCGCCCCGAAGCGTTCTGCTGCCGTCCTGCCGCCACCCCAGGCCACCCCAAGCCACCCCAGGCCACCCCAGGCCACCCCACGCCACTCGGGTGCTACCGTGGATGCCCGGCGCGGCCCCCGCGCAGGGCCGCACTCTGGCCCTCGCCCGGCCGCCTCACCACGTTTCCAGCGGTTCCCTGCGTCGCCGGGAGAAGCGCTGTGTCTGTTCGGGTGGACCCACTCCACGCGAGCACGCCATGCACCCTCCGACCCCCGCCAGCTCTCCGATCCAGACCGACGACCTCCTGCGCCACGCGGGCTTCGTGCGCTCCCTGGCCCACAGCCTGCTGGGCGACGCCCACGGGGCCGAAGACGTCTCCCAGGAGACCTGGATCCGCGCCCTCGAGCGGCCGCCCGAACGGGCCGGAAGCCTGCGCGCCTGGCTGGGCTCCGTCACGCGACACCTGGTCTGGAACACCCAGCGCTCGGGTCGCCACCGCGCCACCCGCGAGCGCGCCGCGGCGCGCCTCGAGGCCCTCCCCGCGGTCGATGAGAGCCTGGTCCAGTCGGAGCTCCTGCGCGCCGTGGTCGAGGCGGTGCATGAACTCGACGAGCCCTACCGCGCGACCGTGCTGCAGCGCTTCTTCCAGGGACTCGCCCTGCGCGAGATCGCCGCGCGCTCGGGCTTGCCCGAAACCACCGTGCGCAGCCGCTTGCACCGCGCCCTCGAGAAGCTGCGCGAGCGCCTCGACCGCGCCCACCAGGGTGTGCGAGCCGGCTGGGCCGGGCCCCTCGGCGCGTTCAGCGCGCCGGTCGTGGCCCCGGCGGGGGGCGCCCTGGTCGGCGGCCTGCAGGTCGCCCTGGTGGCGGTGCTCATCGCGGGCGGGGTCCTCGCCCTGCGCTCGACGGGCGAGCCGCCGGCGCCTGGGGCCGCGCGCGTCCCCGCGGGCCCTGTGGCACGCCACGCGGGCCTCGGCACGGCCCTTCCCGCCGCGGCCCAGGACGCAGCGCCGCTAGAGGAGTCGGCCGAGCGCAGTGCGGCCGTGGTCGCGGCGCCGGAGGGCAAGCTGCTCGTGCAGGGCAGCGCCCAGGACGCGGCCTATGAACCCCTCGGGCTCGCGGCCGCCGCGTCGGTCGAGGCGCGTGTCTGGCTCATGCTCGACGCGCCGGGGGAGAACCCCTATGGAGCGATCGCGCGCACGAACGGCAAGACGGACACCGAGGGGCGCTTCCAGCTCGAGATCGAAGATCCGGGCACGCGCCCCTTGCTGGTCTCGGTCAGCGTCCAGTCCGGGAGCACCCACCGCTCCAAGGCCGAACG